>NZ_JBWNMZ010000014.1:0-62574 GCF_056435145.1 Ignicoccus sp. | reverse complement strand
GGCAACTGCCGTTGTATTCGCAATCGCGTTCTCAGCTTTCTATTCTTGTGAATTCGTCGAAACCCATTTTGCTGTTTGACAATGGTAGGCGTGCATATATCTTTCTATCCTCTCTTGAGACTCCACTCACCCAATGTAATTTACTACTGTGGCTTAGGTAAATAACTTTCTATCCTCTCTTGAGACTCCACGTGAAAACAATTTTTCCTTGCATGCGCACTCTCAAAACTTTCTATCCTCTCTTGAGACTCCACACAAAAACCTGATTAAGAAAGCCCATAAGCATTTACAAGTCTTTCTATCCTCTCTTGAGACTCCACAGACGCAATAAAAGGGAGACTTGGAAGCGGCCACGACGTCGTCTTTCTATCCTCTCTTGAGACTCCACTCCGTAGAGAGTATTGCAACAATGTTTCTACTGCTACCCACCTTTCTATCCTCTCTTGAGACTCCACATGTACATCTCGAAGTCACCCAAGTCACCCAATCAAAGTGAATCTTTCTATCCTCTCTTGAGACTCCACCGAGCGCTTCCGTATAAAACTCTAAGTTCCTTCCCTTAAAAGGCTTTCGTTCTACCGCTTCCTTACAATTCCCAGCTATTTTTCTCTCCATTTAAGAAATTTTCCTCTGCCCTTACCCCCAAGGCCTTGGGCGTTCCCATGAAAAGATATAAAGGGGTTGAGAAATGAGAATAGTAATGGTACGGTTTCGAATATAGCGTGTTCCCACGGGCTCAATGAGGAAAATGGAAATGATGAGTGAGAAAAAGTTGATTATTTGTAATACTAACGAGAAGCCGTAAAAGAATAATTTTAGAGTTAAAGCGGACGGACCGAAAACGTTAAGGATAAATTAAAGATAAAGATAGAAAGCGATAAGGAGGTCGAGGCAACCTTAGGGTAGACCTCCAAAATCCGTAGGAATTCTTGAGTTCACAAAGGGGTTAAGGTTTCGGCAGGATTTAATGTTGTGGAGCCGCCGGCGGGACTTGAACCCGCGACCACCGGCTTTCCGGCCGGTATACTCAAAGTACCGGATACAAGGCCGGCGCTCTGCCAGCTGAGCTACGGCGGCCCGGAAAGGGGGCCGAAAAGGGGTTTATGAACCGCTCTCCATGAACTCTCGGACAGCCTTCAAGAGCTCCTCGTAGGCTTCGTCACCGTAGGCGTAGAGCCATATTTCCATGTTCTCGCAAAGCTCATTTATAGCTTTCAACATCTCCTTAGCGGCCGTCTCCACGCTCAACCCTCCCACTCCAGCACCCATCATTGGAAACGCGACCTTCCTTAATCCCAACTCCTTTGCTACATTCAAGGCGGCCTTGGTTGCTAGGTAAGCGTTCTCCGGGGGTATTCTCAAGGCCGGTCTCTCCATGGTCGGGGCGTGAATTACGTACCTCACCTTGAGCTTGCCTGCCGAGGTGGCGACGGCCTCACCTACGGGCACCGGGGCCTTCTCGACGGCTTCCCTCTCTATCTCCTCTCCCCCCTTCCTCTTTATGGCCCCGGCCACTCCCCCTCCCATGAGCATTAAGCTGTTGGCAGCGTTGACCAGAGCATCTCCCTCGAACTCGGTTATGTCCCCTTTAGTCAACACGACCTCGCAAGAGCCTACCTTGATCCTCAACCGCGGGCCCCGGAGGTTTAAGGAGGGAGAAGTTTTTTGAGGGGAAGCGCGCTTGATGGAGAAGCTCGCTGCGGCGGCCTTGTTGCTGTTAACCGCCCACGCCTTGGGAGTTCACGCCTCCGCGGGGGAGCTCAACCCGGAGGAGGTCCTCGCGTTGGAGGCCTTGTGGCTTCCGATACTTCTACGGGCTCCGTGCGACAAGAGGGCCTTGTTAGTACTCTTCGCCGGCTTCAGCGGCTACTTCTTGCCGAGGCTCCTTCCTCACGACGCGTTCTTGAATATCGCAGCAACTGACATAGCTTTCAACAACTGGGTCCTATCCCCCTTTGGTATAGAGATGGGAGTGGTCGGCGGAGAAATAACGATATCCTACCACCACAAGCCCTACGCGCTCTACGCGGTGGGTTGCTCTTCCCTTCGCTCTGGGGCGTTCTTGGCCCTCATGCCCTTGGTTGCCCGGGGAAGCCTTCGGAAGAGACTCTTGGCAGCTGCGTTAGGCTACCTCTTGAGCTATCCTTTCAACGCCTTGAGGGTCGCAGCTATAATTCTCTTAGGCGAAACGATTGGTCTGTCTCCCTTCTTAGCCCACTTACTCGTGAGCCCCTTGGCATCTATATTGGTAGCGACTTTAATCATGATTTTGCAAGAGTTTGTATTGCCGGGTTACTTGGAAGAGATCTCGGAGGGGGTTGAGTGTTTGCTCACGCTGGCCAAGCCTTTGTGGCGGAGTAAGAGTACCTAATCCCGAGTCCGACCACTATACCTATCAAGTTAGAGACCAAGTAGTGCACGCCCGCGTATGTTAAGCCTAAGAGGAACGCGAGCTGTGCGGTCGCGCCCAGAGCGCTGGCCGCCTGGTAGTGGAGGAACCTCCTCGCCGCGGAGCCTTTCCTCCTGTCCCTGAACGTCACCTTCTCGTGTAAGAGGAAGTTGTAAACTACGGAGGCCTCGAAGCCCGCGAGGCCCGCGAGCGCTAAGCCGAGGGCGCCCAAGGACTTGGCGCCCAAGAGCTCGTAGACCGCGTAAAGCGCGCCTTCGTTGACCGCCACCCCGCTGGCGCCTACAGTCGCAAACACTAGCATCCTCTTGAACTCGCCCGTCTCCTTCGCCAGCTTAATTAGGTGTAACAAGTACTCCAACATCACCCTCCCGCCGAGCTTGGACTCGCCAGCCAGCCTCTTGCCGAAGACGTAAGGGACCTCACAGACCTTTTCGAAGTTACCCTTGGCGAGCAGCTCTAGGAGTATCTTGTATCCCAAGGGGTTGAGGGGGAGCTTCGCCCTCTCCACCACTTCTCTCCTCAGCGCGAAGAACCCACTCATGGGGTCCGTAGTATACTTGGTTGTGGGTACGAGCAACTTTGCTAACAGGGTTGCTCCCTTGCTTATGATCTTCCTGATGGCGTTCCACTCCTCTATCCTACCCTCCTTGGAGTATCTGGAAGCTATCACCAAGTCACAGCCCCTTTCCAGCTCCTCCACGAGCCTCGGCACGACCTCCGGGGGGTGTTGTAAGTCTGCGTCCATTACTACGAAGTACTTCCCCTCAGCTACCTCAAACCCCTTCATAACAGCGCTGGCAAGCCCCCTCTCGCCCCTCCTCACCACAACTTTTACCTTGCCGTATTTGAGCTTCAAATTCTTAGCTACCTCGGCCGTGCCGTCCGGAGAGTCGTCGTCCACTACTACCAGTTCATAACTTATCCCGGCTCTCCCCATCGCCTCGTCGAGCCTCTTGGCCACTACCGGCAAGTTCTCCCTTTCGTTGTACGTCGGTACAATTACCGAGACGTCCGTCAATCCGCCTCATCCGAGCACCGAGAATAGGCCGTACCTTAAGTTTCTGTAAAGCGACAAGGCCCAAACGACCACGGCCGTGACGCTCTCGTACGCCATGTTAGAGTCGTAGAACACGGGCCACCCACCTTCGCTCAGTTGAGCTTCCAACAGAGTTAGGACGGACTTGTCCACCGCCTCCCTAACTATTGGGTTCTTGAGGCCCGCCGCCAGGAGGCCCAACAAGCCCCAGCCGGTGGCCCACGGGCTCTCGCCTATCCTGTCGTCCTTGAAATGGCTCAGCAAGAAGCTGACGGCGTTCTGGACCTCTATGCCCCTATAGCCGTAGAGGCTCAAAAATAGGACCACCCTGGCAGTGCAGTCCAAGCAGTTGTTGTCCCAAGATCCGTTCAAGCTTTGTCTCTTCTCGAACCATTTTCTCATCCTAACGTAGTAGTGCATTGGTGCCCTGAATATCTCGTCCACATACTTTCTTCCGGCATAAAACATGGAGTAGAGGACCTCCGCGGTGGCCCACTCGCTCAACCCCCCTCCGGGGTTCGCTTCCCAGCCGCCGCAGGGCGTCTCGCCCGCAGCGAGCGCGTTAACGGAAGTAATGACGTTCTTTTCGTAATGCTTTAATGTCTCGTCGTCTGAGCCCACCAAGAAACCCAAGAGCGCTCTGGCCGTTCCGTAGAAGGAGCCCGGCTCGGTAGGGGAGGACCACTGCAAGAAGCCGTCCTTCCTTTGCCTCTCCATTATAAACTTGACGGCTTGCCTTATGCTAACGTCGTCGGAACTCAAACCCGCTTCCCTCAAGGCTACTATTACCAACCCGGTCAAGCCGGTCTGGGAGGAGTCGCAAGCTCCCCAGCCGCCGCACTCCAGCTGCCTGGTCTTCAGCCAAGTAACGCCCCGCTGAACAGCGTTGTCTAGCTCGTCTATGGTAAAAGCCAACTCTCTCGACCAGCTGCCTCTAAAGGGGGGCGGTTTATCACTCGAAAACAGAGTGGTCTACATTGAATGTAGCCGATGTGTTGATGGAATATGACTTGTCTAAGCTCGCAATAGCGACAGCGGCCAGCCACTCAGCGCTGCAGATCCTCCACGGCGCCAAGAAGGAGGGCTTGAGGACCGTTTTAATAGTGAAGAGGGATAGGTACGAGTTCTACTCAACTTTCTCTCACTTAATAGATTCCTTCATTGTAGTCGAGACTTGGAAGGAGATATTGGACGAAGTCGTAGCGAACGAGCTTCTGGCCTCCAATGCGGTGATAGTGCCCCACGGGAGCTTTGTGGAGTACGTAGGAGTCGAGGGCCTCTTGGACTACCCCGTCCCGCTCTTCGGGTCCAGAAAAATACTCCTCTGGGAGTCAGACCAAAAGAAGAAGATGGAACTGTTGAGGAAGGCCGGGATAAGGGTCCCCAAGGAGTACGACAGCCCGGACGAGGTTGACGGTTTGGTCATAGTCAAGCTCGGGGGGGCCAAGGGTGGTAAGGGCTACTTCTTGGCCAAGACCCCGGAGGAGGTGAGGAGGAAGTTAGAAGCCCTAGGTAACCCCAGCAACTACATAATTCAAGAATACGTCATAGGTGTGCCGGCGTACTACCACTTCTTCAACTCCCCAATTTACAGCAGGTTAGAGATAACTGGAATGGACATTAGGTACGAGAGCAACGTGGACGGCTTGCGCAGGCTCCCCCCGGAGCTGGCCGCCGGCGTAAGGCCCTCGTTCACGGTCGTCGGCAACGTACCCGTGGTGCTGAGAGAAAGCTTGTTGGTTGACGTATACAAGTATGGAAAGGACTTCGTGGAAACCACGAAGGAAGTCTTGGGAGAGGAGCTTGTGGGCCCCTTCTGCTTGGAGTCCATAATAACGGAGGAAGGAGAGGTGGTAGTGTTCGAGTTCTCCGGAAGGATAGTGGCCGGAACCAACTTGTACGTTAACGGGAGCACCTACTCCTACTTGTACTGGGACGAGCCCATGAGCGCGGGAAGGAGGATAGCGCGGGAGATAAGGAAGGCCAGAGACTCCGGGAGGCTGGAGGAAGTGCTGAGATGAGGTGTTTTCGGGGTGCCCGAGGGCACTCCCGATGAGGAGGCGGTTACCCCACCGAGGCCTTTTGGGCTCCGGTGCCCGTGGGAGGAAGGGAGAGGCTTGAAGTGCTTGACCTGTGTCTTGCTGTCGGCCTTACCCGTCGTTGAGGTGCGCGGCTCCGTGCCTTGCTTGGCCTTCGCCAACTGCGGGGTCCAGTACGCCGCCTTGAGCTACTTGTTAAGCTCCTCCGCGGGGGTGGCCGTTTATCTATTACTAGAGAAGACCTTTCCCCGCGTAGAGGCTTTCTTGAAGGGTAAGTGGGAGCTCGGAGCAAGGGTCTTGGAGAAGGTTGTAGAAAGGACCAAAAGCAAGTCCAGTAAGAAGGTAGAAGAGATGGGCACCCTGGGGCTGGCGACCTTTGTTGCGCTCCCCGTTCCCGGCACCGGGGTGTGGACGGGCGCCCTCGCGGGGTACCTCTTGGGTTTGAAGAGGAGGGACGTCGTACTGGCGATCTTCGCGGGAAATGCGGTTACTACAGCAATAATGAGTTTAACCTACTTAATTCATTCTCCATAAATGGACTCGAGTATCTTGCCCGCTATCCTGACCACGTCTATGGTTGTTATTACCGCGTAAGGCTCCTCGCTCTCGTTGAGGACTACCAACTCCTCCTCCCTATACTTGTTGAACAGCTTTATCGCGTCTATCACGTCTGCTGCATAACTGACGAAAGACGGCTCCGTGTTTACGTAGTCTTCTATAACGTCGTCGCAGTTGTTCTCTGAGGCCGCTGAGACGAGTTCCCTCCTACAGAATATTCCTACGAACTCCCCGTCGACGGTCCTCACCATTACGCAAGGCACCATCGACTCCTCCATAAGCTTCGCCGCCTCGCGGACCTTAGTGGTCGGCGTGACCCAAGGAGCCTCCCGGGCGATCTCAGCCACTTTCAAGACGCGTTCCCGGGCGGCGGCTAGCCGTTCCCCTTTTTGAAGGGGAGAGTCTAAAGGGAGGGCCTCACGACTCCCTTAGGGAGGAGGTTGCCCAAAGTAAAGTTCAGAGTGGCCCGGTACGACCCGGTCACCAAGGTCTCGTGGTGGCAAGAGTACGAGGTGGAGGTGGACAAGTACACCTCCGTCGCTGTGGCACTACAGAGGGTTAGGGAGGAGAGGGACCCAAAGCTGGCGTACAGGCCGCTGTGTAAGATGGGCGTCTGCGGCAACTGTGCCGTTAAGATAAACGGGAGGCCGAGGCTGGCCTGCCTCACGAACGCCTTAGAGGCCGCAGAGGAGGGCGGCGGAACGATAGTGGTCGAGCCCTTGGACAACATGCCGGTGGTGAGGGACTTAATAGTAGATCGCTCGGACTTCGAGAGGAGGATGTTTTCGGCCAAACCCTACCTCGTCCCCAAGGAAGAAGTGCTCAAATCTGACAAGTGGTACCCGATGCTCCCAGCGGTCCAAGTGGACTTGTGGAGCTCCGCCCAGTGCGTCTGGTGCGGAATATGCTACAGCGTCTGTCCGGTGACTAAGGTAAACGAGGAGTTCGCCGGACCCCACGCGCTGGTCAAGGTATACCGCTTCGCCTACGACCCGAGAGACGCCTTGGGGAGGAAGAGAGTCTACTTGAACGAGAAGAGCTTGTGGATGTGTGTGGCTTGTAAGAACTGCGGGACTTCTTGCCCGAAGAACTTGAAGCACGGGCTCAGATTCAAACGTATGAGGAACGATGACGTCAAGTCACCTAAGAGCGAGTACGCGGAGAAGGCCGTCAAACACGTGATAGCTACGATAAACAGCATAGCCAAATACGGAAGGGCGGACGAGGTAGAAATCTTTACCTCCACCGGCTTAACCGAGGCGGTTGCGGACGCGCTGCCCAGGCTGGTCAGGGGCGGGTGGAAGAGGAGGCCCTACAAGCCGAGGCCCGGCGAGGCCGACCGCCGGGCGGTGGAGGCCTTTAGGGCAGCTGTGGGCGGGATTTTAAAGGAACAGGGACGGGTATGACTCCAAAAATCCCCTTATATTTCTTTCTCCACCCTACCCCCCGACGGGCGAGAGTTGAAGTTCGTAGCCAGAAGCTACCCCGAGAGGAAAGAGGTGGTTATAATAAAGGAAAACGGGGAGGTTAGGTCGGTTAGCATGGATCTCTGGAAGAGGTACTTGAGCAAGTGCTATACCAACGGAGCAGTTTACCTCTGTAACAAGGCGGCAATAATTAGTAAGGGCAACGTGTTCGTGGGCGTGATCACGGAGTCCCAGCCCCTCCCGGAAGACGTGGCGGACTTGGAGCCCACGTTGAGGGAGTTCGGAATCCCGGAGTTCCTGTTAGAAGACTTAATATCTATGATGTACTGGAGGGACTCTCTGTTCGACTTGTCTTGCGTAGGCTGTGAACCCGCGCCAACAGCTCCGGCAGCCTTCGGGGTTCCATTACAAACAAGTGAGTTGGATGCTTAGTGTCGCTGGAGCCGAACCCCTTGGCGGCTGGCTCGAGGATTCCCGAGACGGCATTATAAAGCTCCTCTTCGGTCAGTCCGGGGAACAAGAACGCGACCAGCGGCCTCCCCTTCATGGTCAAGCGGTCCACGTGCCACCTAGGTTTGGTGAAGTTCTTAGTCAAGTGCCTCTTCACCCGCGCCCACAAGCCCCCCGGTCCCCACGCGGAGCCTACGTACGCGTAAACCCCGGGCTCTAAGCCCCACCTCTCCAACCTCTCCTCTAATTCCACGATCAATAAGTAAGCTCCCTTCGAGTCCTCCACGGAAGTCCCCGTTCGAGCGGAGACTAAATTTACCCATAAGTGCGCGAACTACCTCTGAGGGAATTTAAATGGCGAATTTGGTCATTACTAATTCTTACGAATACAGCGGAGATTATATAAGAGGGTTTGCGCCGCTTACGTTCATCACTCCGTACTTCTTTGATGAGAGAACTAAGTATTATGTATTTGTCAAGGACTTTCCTAAGGTCGGCAGAGGGAGGTTGCCCCACCCGCTCGTGGGGGGAATTAAGGAGAGCACTGCGCGCGAGCTTCGATTCGAGTTCATCAAGGACTCCGTGGTATACCCGGGCATCCCGGTCAAAGAGACTGTAATTCAGACCGGGAAGGTATACAAAGTTTGCACGGAGTGCCCTCCGTGGGGAAACATAATATCATTTATGTTGGAAGACGCTAAGAAAGTAAGGGTTTTTCCCAAGCTCGGCTTGGTCAGCCTTTTGGCCGAGGTCCCCTCCCCTCAAGGGGGAGTAGAGGTGATTCTGAAGCTCTCTGCCGAGTCGGTGTTCTACTTGCTCGTGCACGACGGCAAGGAGGGGGAGGCCTTCGTGGTGTCGTGGAAGGGCTTCGGATTCACGGGAAGGATGGAAGTTCAAGCCCTCGGCTAGAGCTTTATTTTGGTCCCCTCCAGCAGCTCTGTCAAGTGTTCCACCCTCTCCGTCTTTGGGATTGGTATTACAACCGGGGACCTCGAGAGGAGCCAAGCTACGACCACGGCCGCCGGCGGCACGCCGAGCTCCTCGGCCTTCCTCCTCACCCACTCCAGCTCGAGCGCCCTCCCCCTGTCCAAAGGCGTGTGGGCTTGTAGCGCTATCCCCTTGTCCTCCAAGGTCGGGAGGAGCTCCTCGGTTGCAGTGAATGTGGGACTATACTTGTTCTGCACAGCAACTATTTCGTGCTTCTTCGTGGCTTGGAGTGCCACCTCCAGCTGCTCCTTAGTAACGTTAGAGACCCCTATCATCCTTGTGAGACCCTTGTCGACCATCTTCTCCAACTCCCTTATCTCCGTAGCTATGTCCTCTGGCCAGTGAACCAAGGTTAAGTCAGGCACCTTCCCGAGCCTCTCCACTTGCCTCTTGAGGGCCTTTTCGCAGTCGTGCCTCACGTTCCAAGGGTAAAGTTTGGTTGTCACAAATATGTCCTTACTGCCGTAAATTTCCATGGCTTCCCTCACGAAGGGCTCTGTCCTATACATTTCTGCAGTATCAACCAAATTTATTCCCATCTCGAACGCCTTCACCAACGTCTCTACGAACGATTTGGGGTCTCTCACCGCCCAAGAACCGAGTCCTATGTCAGAAACGGCCTCGCCGCCTATCTTGCGCAACGCCGGTTCCCCGCTCACTTGTAAGGTTTCACCTTGAATACTTGAGAGGGCTTGTGGACGCTCACGCCGGCGAACTGGGAACCCCTCAAGGGCAAACTCTTTACGTAGACGACCCAATCGTAGCCTTCCAACTTCACCGGCCTGTTGACCACGGAGGCTATCCTCCTAATGGCCTCTTCCCTCTCGAGCTCGGTCCACCGCTCCCCCCGAAGCTCGAAGAGCGGGCCCTCCAAGGTTATCCGGAAGGTCTCCCCCTCTGGGATCTTCTGCGCTGCTTTGCTCACAGCCTTGACTACGTCCTCTATGTCTGCAGGTACGGAAAAGTCGTAGGGAACCGCCTTCAATAACACGGTGTAGCGGGGGTCCACGAGCTCCTTCAACTCTTCGACGGCCTTGAATGGGTTGCCCTTGTACTTTATTATCAAATAGCTGGGCTGTTTCCTCACTACGTAGAACTCCTTCCCCCAGTAACTCCTCAGCTCGGCTTCGGCTTTGTGCTCCCGACCCCTCCAACACGCCACCGTGACGTTAAACTCGCTCAAGTTCGAGTTACCCCAAGGAGCCACACAAAGGGCCCCTTTAGAAGGGGCCGCCGGGTACGGGGGTTGTTGGAGCTTCTGTGCGCGCTTTTCTCCTCGCTGGCCTTCGCCTTCTCTTACTTAGCTTGGAACGCCTCGGGCGACTGCGAAGCGACCGTTAGAGGGCTAAAGACCATCTATAAGAAGTTGAACGAGTTAGAAGAAAAAGAGAAGTGTTTGAAGATCAATGCCGTCTTGAGCTTGGTGGAGGCCGCCAGGCTCTTGGCAGAAGACGCCAGGAGGCTTTACGAAAAGACCGGCGACTCAAGCTTCTTAAATGTGGCCTTGAAGTGGGAAGAGTTCGTGAAGAGTAACGAAGCAGCCGTTAAGAAGGCTTTGGGTTACGCCTCAAAATAGCATTATAAACTGGAAGCCCCTTGCGCCTCCCGGTGGGGGTATGGAGTACATCTACGCGGCGCTCTTATTACACTCAGCTGGAAAGGAGATAACCGAAGACTCGGTAAAGAAGATCTTGGAGGCGGCGGGCGTCGAGGTTGACGAGACCAGAGTAAAGGCGCTGGTGGCCGCCCTGAGCGAGGTAAACATAGATGAGGCCATAAAGAACGCCGCCTTCCCCGTAGCCGCGGCGCCCGCTGCCGCACCGGCCGCCGCCGGCGGCGAGGCGAAGGAGGAGAAGAAGGAAGAGGAAGAAGAGGAAGAAAAGAAGGAGGCTGTCAGCGAGGAGGAGCTCTCCGCCGGCTTGGGGGCCCTCTTCGGCTAAAACCCCGCTTTTTGCGTAAGCTGGGTGTCGCCTTGAGTTTCGTGCCCCCGGACCACCCCAGGTTCCTTTCCCTAATGTATAGAGAAAGGCTGGTCGAGAAGTTCAGGGAAGGGGTAGTGGTAGCGCAAGGCCTCATCGCTCACGGCAGGGGAGAGGCGTTCGACTACATATTGGGCGAACAGACGCTCCCACCGGCCCTGGAGGCCGAGAGGGCTGCGGCGGCCCTGCTCAAGCTGGCCCGCAGGCCGGTCATAAGCGTCAACGGGAACGCGGCGGCCTTGGTCCCCGGGGAGCTTGTGGAGCTCAGCAAGGCCCTGGGGGCCCCTTTGGAAGTAAACTTGTTCTACAGATCGGAGGAGAGGGCCAAGAGGATCGCCGAGCTCCTCCGGGCCCACGGGGCGGAGGAGGTATTGTGGAACCCCGACCGAGAGCTTCCAGGGCTCAGCTCGGAAAGGAGAAAGGTCAGCTCCGAAGGGATAGCCTCGGCGGACGTGGTGCTCGTAGGCTTGGAGGACGGGGACCGCACGGAAGCCCTAAAGAGGAACGGGAAGAAGGTAATAGCAATCGACTTGAACCCCTTCTCAAGGACGTCTCTAACTGCTAACATAACCGTGGTCGACAACGTGGTTAGGGCCATACCTAACATAACGAAGTTCGTTAAGTCCATGAGTAAGGGGGAGGCCGAAGCAGTCTTGAAAGCATTCGACAACTCGAAGAACTTGATAGAAGTAGTAAAATGGATAAAGAAGTGGTTGGACATCAAGGCCTCAGAGCTCTTCTAGGTACTTGGCGACCTCTTCCACGGTGAGCTTCCTAGCGCTTTTAGTATCTACCGGTACTACGGCCACTTCGTAAAGCTCGGGCTCCTTTTCGCCCTCTGAAACCTGCAAGAATGCCTTAAGCACCAACTTTATCAGCTCGTCCAAAGTGGAGTCGTATTTATAGTGTGCCTCCAAGAACTCCATTAGGATGTGGTGGTTCTGACCTATGGCGACCGCCTTGTAGCTCATGTACTGCCCGGAGGGCTCGGTCATGAACACTTGAGGCTCTTCGTCAACGCCGGCTATTATCAAAGAGACCCCGAAGGGCCTGACGCCCCCGTGTTGGGTGTACACTTGTTTCAAGTCGCTAACGGTCTTGGTCACGTACTCTACCGGGGCGGGCTCGTCGTAGAGGAAGCGGTAGTTGAGGGCGGCCCTCCTCGCCACCTCCACCAAGACCCTTCCGTCGGCCGCCAAGCCGGCGAAGCTAGTTACTATGTGTTCGTCTATGAAATGTATTTTTTCTAGTTTGTCGAAGTCGACCAATGTTTGTACCTTCTTCTTCGAGGCGGCCACGATGACGCCCTCCTTGCACTTGGCGCCTATAGTGCTCCAGCCCCTCTTGACGGCCTCGAAGGCGTACTCCACTTGGTAGAGCTTGCCCTCCGGAGAGAACACGGTTATTGCTCTGTCGTAGCCTAACTGGGAGGCCAGGCCGAACGCCAACGCTTCTTACCCGAATGGGGAAGAAGGGGGCCGAGTATAAGGTTATCACGAGTGAGGCTTCCTCATAAAGTTCCTCGCCTCCCACGTCGGTCGGCCGGGCCTCCCTATCGGAAGCCCTTCGACGGCGCGCTTTTCCTAGAGCTTGCGCGAACGGGCGGCGAGAGGGCCGAAGGCTCGCCGGACTTCTTGATTGCCCTACGCCCCTCCCCGAATAATCTTGGCTGGGCAAGGGGCTCGCCGGGAAGTTTCACGTCCTCTACGCCGTGAGCACGGACGCCTTGATCGAGGCCTTCCGAGGCTATACCAACGAATTGCGGGATCTACCTTAAAGTGAGGCTTTAAGGAGAAGTGGTGAACGGGCCGAGGAGGGAGATGAAGAGACTCTTGACGAGCGTCGTACCTGACAGGGTGATAAGGCTCAGCGACGGGTCCGCGTTGGTGGTCAAAGGTTAAGGAGAAACTCAAGGCCTTGGCCGAACTCATTAGAATAGAACACACGCTGTTTAGCCTCCCCTTCGCTTACTCTGGGGCGGTGCTCGTAAGGCTGCCTACGCCCAAGGAGGCCGTGCTAATATTCACAGCCCTCTTCGGCATGAGGAGCTTTGCGCTAACAGTCAACAACGTGGTGGACGCTGAGATAGACGCTAAGAACCCGAGGACGGCGAAGAGGCCTTTGCCCAGCGGGAGGGTTAGCTTGAGGGAGGCGTGGGCCCTCGCCCTAGTCTCTTTACTTATATACTTCCTATCTGCGTACTTGTTGAACGAATACGCGTTCCTCTTAAGTCCCATATTTCCAGCAATGGCCTACGTATACCCATACATAAAGAGGAAATATCCAATAGCCCACTTCTGGCTCGGGACGGTGCTCGGCAGCGCCGTGGTCGGAGGGGCTGTGGCGGTCTCCGGGGACGCGCCCAGCTTGTTCCACGCCCTCCTCTCCGTCCCGTGGGCCTACGCCGTGGCCGTCGCTTGTTGGGTAGCTTCGTTCGACGTGTTGTACGCAGTTCTGGACGTAGAGTTTGACAAGAAGGAGGGCCTCCACAGCCTGCCCGCGGACTTAGGGGTAAGGAAGGCTTTGGCCGTCTCAGAGGCTTGCGCTCTTGTCTTCGCTTGGCTGGTAATTTGGTCAATCAAGCTCTACAAGCTCAACTCCCTCTCGGCCGCCCTCACCGCCGCTGGATTGGCGCTGCTGTTCAAGCTCTTCGGGGAGGCCGAGAAGGACGTCTTGGAGGCGGCTAGGAAGAGCCTCACAACTAACATCGTAGTGGGGCTGGCCGTAGGAGGGGCCCCGCTCCTCAAACTCCTTCCCTTGCCATAAAACTTTTAATATCCCGTCCACTGAGCTATTGGGCCCCCGCCCCCTAAGCAACCCTTCGGGTGTGAAGGAGTGGAGCTGCTAGTGGGCGGTTGGAAGCCATTCTCCTTGGTGGACGTCCAAGGTGCAGTCACCTTTACGGTTTGGGCCTGCGGGTGTAACTTGAAGTGTCCGTTCTGCCACAACTGGAGGCAAGCGGAGTGGATGGACTGTGCCCCCTTCATCGAGGCGAAGTTTCTAGAAGACTTGTCGGAGAGCAAGGAGTTCGTCGACTACGTCCACTTGACGGGCGGCGAGCCCACACTTCAGCCAGAACTCGTAAAGAAGATATCGAACTTGAGTAAGTCAAATGGGGTGCCCTTCTCCCTCAACACTAACTGTACCACCAAACAGGCCTTAGAGCTGGTCCGCTTGGCCGACCACGTGGCCTTCGACGTTAAGGTGCCCTTCCCCGAGCTCTCCGGCTTGAACGGGAACGCGAGCGCGATCTGGGAGACCTTCGAGAAGTGCACCGACGAGCTGGCCAAGAGTGGCAAGCCAGTCGAGATAAGGATCCCCGTTGCCAAGGGCTTGACTAGAAATCACGTGGATGTCATAAAAAGGATAGTTTACAAGTTCGACCCCGAGAGGGCGAGGGTAGTGGTCAACCCCTTGGTGGGCCCCCCGTTGACGGAGCCAAGGGACGGGGAGTGGTGCAAGCGACGCTGCTACCCCGGGAGGATGGACGAGGAGGAGGAAGCGTTCTGGGCGACCCAATTTCCGGAATACAAGGTGAAGGTGAAGCGCTGGCTGGAATGAGTTAGGAATTCCAAACTAAACTGCGGTCGAACGCCCCCAGAGGCATTTTGAGATGAAGGGGCTTAACGCATCGTAAATCGAACCTCTCCACTTTTTATGCAACCGATTCCAGAACCTCACGGAAGAGAGCCATGCCGGGACAGATCCCCCTGATAGGCGAGAAGCTTCCGGAGATGGTAGTAAACACTGACCACGGTCCCAAGAAGCTACCCGACGACTACAAGGGCAAGTGGCTAGTGATCTTCAGCCACCCGGCCGACTTCACGCCGGTGTGCACCACCGAGTTCGTAGCGTTCGCGAAGAGGTATGAAGACTTCAAGAAACTTAACGCAGAGCTGTTGGGCCTCAGCGTCGACAACAGCTTCAGCCACATCAAGTGGAAGGAATGGATAAAGGAGAAGCTCAACGTCGAGATACCGTTCCCGATAATCGCTGACCACTTGGGCCAAGTGGCCACCAAGCTGGGCATGCTCCACCCCGAGGGCGGCGTAGTGACCGTGAGGGCGGTGTTCATAGTTGACCCCGAGGGGACCGTGAGGGCGATATTGTACTACCCGCTGAACGTGGGCAGGAACATAGACGAGATACTGAGGCTGCTGAAGGCCTTACAAGTGACCGACAAGCTCGGAAGGGCTACCCCGGCCAACTGGCCTTGCAACGAGATAATCAAGGACCACGTAATAGTCCCGCCCGCCTCCACCGAGCAGGAGGCGAAGGAGAGGTTGCAGAAGTACGAGTGCTTCGACTGGTGGTTCTGCCACGAGAAGGCTCCCGCCGAGGACGTCGAGGAAGCCAAGAAGTTCCTCGAGAGGCCCGCCAAGGAGCTCTGCAAGTAACTCCTTTTTTCGTTCCCGTCCCAGTCTCCTCCTCGATGAAGTCCCTATCCCCTCACCGAGACCCTCTCGGTGAGGAGTGCACCGGTTACTGAGGGACATCCTGGGTAGGAAGTTTGGGCCCCAAACGGGCGCGAGGGCCCTCGGGCTCGTCTTCCCTGAGGTTCCAAACAGGATCGCTACGAACAAGCCTTCTCGAACATCTCCTTGGCCTTCCCAACCCCTATTGCCTTTATTAGTCTTCCCGCCCGGGGTCCCCGCTCCTTGTCCAACAGCGCCTTGTAAACGAACTTGAAGGCCTCCTTGGGGCTCAGGCCGACACTCCTCGCCACTTCGTACACCTTGTTGTGTATCTCTACCGCGTCCATGCCCTCCTCCAACTCTTGCGCCAACGCCTTCAAGAACTCGCAGCCCTTGGGGTCATCCACCTTCCCTTGCCTTACGTTCACCTCGTATTCCTCCGGCACGAAGCCCCTCTTGACCCACTCCTCCACGTAAGGGGCCAAGTCCTTGACTGCTTGAGGGTCCCCGGTAAGCTCCTTCACCTTCTTCCAGTCCCGGTATATCTGGTAATACACGAGCAAGTCCGCAAACCCCGCCCTCCAGACCCTCCCGCCGCTGAGCTCCCAAGCCCTCCTCCTCTTGGGGTCTTTGTCCTCGCCCAAGGCCACTCTCCTGTACTCTTCATATAACTGCATAAAGAACCTCGGGTCCATCTTGAAGTTCTTGTTCTCTTTTATATCGTGTTTTAGTATGAAGTACATTATTACTGAAGGGTGGATGAGGGCCATTATCTCGTGCAAGGCACCTATGCCCTTACTCTTGCTCATTTTCTTTCCGTCCATTAAGACGAAACCGTAACGGAAGCCCACAGGGGGCTCCTTCCCGAAGACCTCCTTGTGAATCCTCTTCGCCGTGTCCCAAGATCCCCCTTTAGTGAAGTGGTCTACCCCTCCCCCCTCGGCGTCCACGCCCAAGAAGTCTTGTCTCGACGGCCAGTCCAACCTCCAGGCGAGCTTCCAGCGGTGGGAGGGGACGTCGACCGCTCCCTCGTGGCCGCACGCCTCGCACTTGTAGTATATTTTGTCGTCCTCTACCTTTTTTACTACAGTCTTGTCTATCCTGCCGCACTTCTCACACACAGGCTTGACGAACCCCCACCAGTCCTCTGGCAACTTCCTCATTGCAGTCTCTTCCATTATCTTCTTCACTACGTCTCGCCGCTTTACGAACAGCTTCAGATAGTCGTCATACCAGCCTTGGGCGTAGAGTTCGTTCGCTTTCAGTACTTCATCCGGCTTTATGCCGAACTTGTCCATAAGTTCCAAAAACTCTGCTAGGAAGTGTTCGCCGTAGCTCTTGTGACAGCCATAGGGATCAGGGACCTCGGCTAGGGGCTTGCCCAAGTGTTTCCTCAACTCTTCCTCCTTGTCCTTGAGTGTTTGAGGGATGTCGTCGAACGCGTCCATTATGTCGGCGACAAAGACGAACTCAGCGTCGTAGCCCCTCTTACGAAGCTCTTGGACTATTGAGTAGGGGTAGATGAACTCGCTGAGGGTCCCCAAGTGAGCCGGCCCGGAAGTGGTGAGCCCCGAAGCTACTACGAACGCCCTCCCGCCCCTCCTCTTTATTATTTCATCGACGATCTTGTTCAACCACTCCACGGCATGCACCGGGAGGGTCATCGAAAGGGAGGTTGAATCCCTTACCTTTCTATCCTCTCTTGAGACTCCACAGCATTGGCTACAAGAGATATGGTCCGCTGCTTGTAAAGGTAGTGCTTTCTATCCTCTCTTGAGACTCCACAATTGAAGTTGCAAAGAGGTTGAACAACAAACTGGAAATACCTTTCTATCCTCTCTTGAGACTCCACCTGGCGCAAGGGAATGCGACAATTGCGACCTCAGCGGCGTTCACTTTCTATCCTCTCTTGAGACTCCACTGAATGGCTCAGCGAACACTTAACTTTTCAAGGACAGATTAGCTTTCTATCCTCTCTTGAGACTCCACGGCCATTCTCAAGGCCTGGGCGTACCTGCGCCGCCACTCATTCCTTTCTATCCTCTCTTGAGACTCCACCTTTCATATAAGGAATGGATAAAATTCTTAACAAATTTACTTTCTATCCTCTCTTGAGACTCCACTGGCGTAGTGCCTGCCTGATGGCTGTGCGCAGAAATGACGTTCTTTCTATCCTCTCTTGAGACTCCGCCGAGCGCTTCCGTATAAAGCTCCAAGTTCCTTCCCTTAAAAGGCTTTCGTTCTACTGCTTCCTTACAATTCCCAGCTATTTTTCTCTCCATTTAAGAAATTTTCCTCTGCCCTTACCTCCAAGGCCTTGGGCGTTCCCATGAAAAGATATAAGGGGGTTGAGAAATGAGAATAGTAATGGTACGGTTTCGAATATAGCGTGTTCCCAAGTGGGCTAAGATATATAAACAAATGATCAATTAGTTATAGATGACAATTGTATAATACTGTAGCTGAACGGTCAGAGCTGATCGAACCAGAGTTAAGGGCCCTAAGGGCTGGGCCGGAGGAAACACGCGTTGAGGCCGGTCCTCTTGGTGGACCACAGGGACAGCTTCGTCCACAATATTGAACAAATAATCATGGAGGAGGGTTTCACCGTAGCTACCTTGCGTCAAGAAGAGCTCTCGCTCCCGGCGGCGGAGAGGCTGAGGCCGTCGGCCATAGTCCTCTCCCCCGGCCCCGGGAACCCCTACGGACAGAGGGAGAAGTTTGAAACTAGCATAACTGTGGTGAACAAGTTCAAGGGTAAAGTACCAATCCTCGGCATCTGTTTGGGCATGCAAATAATAAACGTGGCGCTAGGAGGAAGCTTGAGGAAGGCGAAGAAGGTCTACCACGGCGTGGTGGACGAGATACTAGTAAAGGAGGGGGGACCCTTGTTCTTCGGCCTCCCGGAAAGGTTCCCGGCCACCCGGTACCACAGCTTGGTGGTGGACAAGCTCGGAGAGGGCTTGGTAGTAGAAGCTATCTCACTGAGTGACGGAGAAATAATGGCCGTAAGGCACGAGGAGCTGCCGCTCTTCGGCCTCCAATTCCACCCGGAGAGCATCGGCACGTTGCCCGCGGGTCAGAAGATAATTAGGAACTTCCTAGCCCTCTCCAAACCCCTCTCCTTGTTCTGAGGTGGTCCGCCACGAGGCCCTCCGACTTGAGGACTTTTGCTTTCTGCCCCAGACTCTACTTCTTTGAGAAACACTTAGGTAAGGAGACTACCCTGTACCAGAAGTTGAAAATGTTATTGGGGAAGTTCTGGCACGCGCTGCTGGAGGCCTTCGAGGAGGAGACGGAAGTGGACGTTAAGGGCGAGCTCGCGGGCTTGAAGGTGGTCGGGAGGGCCGACGTGGTTAAGGAGGACGCAGTGGTAGAGATAAAGAGCGGCGAAGGGCCGTCAGACGGCGTCTGGTACGGGGACTACTTGCAAGCTTCCCTCTACGCCGCGCTCTTGGGACGGAAGAAAGTCGTGATAAAGTATAGGAACGGAGAGAGGAACCTCGAGGTGGACGTCGGGGAGCTAGAGAGGGTTTTGGAATTGTTCAAGATGGTCTCCGAGGGGTACCTGCCCCCTCCGAAGAGGAGCAAGTGGTGTCGGAAGTGTCCCTACAAGGACTTGTGCCGCGCCCTGGGCGACGGGTGGGACGACTGGTTCCCGAAGCTGCCTTACGTCAAGAGAGCCAAGGGGGACCCAGCTCCAAGCTCTTCTCGAGCACAGCCTTGACCTTTTCCCTTCCATAGAAACAGACGTTGTTGGAACACATGACCTCCGGCTCCAAGCTGAGGGCCCTTTCCAAGCTTTTCCTCCAAGCCTCCTCGTCGCTCCCCCACTCCTCGCTCAAGGGGCCGAGGAGGTCCCCGGCGAGCAAAGCGCCTTCGTAGTACACGCCTAGGCTGCCCGCGGTGTGGCCGGGGAGCAACAATACCTCAGCCCCGCACACCTCGGCGTCACCCCTCAGCGCCCACCCCACCGGACAAGGCTTGAGCTCTACGCCTATCATCTTTGAGGCCGTGTAGATCGGGTCCCCCTTCTGTATCGCGTACGCGTCCCTCTCCCCCGCCGCGACAGTAACGCCGAGGGAGTGGAAGAGCCAATCCCCTCCGGCCCGGTCTGCGTGGGCGTGGGTGTTAACTAACACCTCCAGCTCTTCAGGCCTCACCTCGTACATTAACAAGTTCTGCAGCGCCATCTCCCCGAAAGCCCCAGAGTCGACCAAGAATGGACAGTCCGCCTTCACTAGGAAGGCTTGACCCTCGTCGTTGATAGGGGGGCCGGCGAGCAAGAAGACTCCCTCGGAGACCCTCAAGTGACCACAACTTTCGGCAAACCCAGATCCATTATATCTCTAAGCTGTCGTAAGTATTACGGGACTCCGTCGTGAAAACTGAGCTGTTGGACGAAACCTTACTGATCAAACCGATAGACGGCGTTACCCTCACGCTCTCAATGGGAGAGGCTAAGAGGTACATCATCAAGAAAGAAGTTACGCTGTTCTCTCCTGAGGACCCCGAGGACGTTTGCTACACCGCCCTCAAGTATGCGAACTTCTGGAGAAACGCCTTGAACTTGAGGGGAGAGCGGTACGGGTGGTGCGACGAGGAGGACTTCAACGCTAGGTACTTGGCCGGCAGTAAGGGGAAGTACGCAGTGGTGGTGGAATGCACGGACGTCACCGCCGATCCCGAGAGGACCTCCGGGAGCGGCTTCGCGCTCCTCGGCCACATGCTCTCCCTAGTCTTCTACGCTGTGCTCTGTAAAGCCTACGTGGTAAGGACTAAGAACTTGGAAGAGCTCATGGAGGGGTGGGTGCCGGCGCGGTGAGCATAGTGGCGGAAGGAGTGACGGTGGCCTACGGGAAGAGGGTAGTTCTGAACGACGTCAACTTGATCTTGGGTCCCGGGAAGTACTGGCTCTCCGGACCCAACGCATCCGGGAAGACGACCCTCTTGAAGACTCTGTCGTTCTTGATAAGACCAATAAAGGGGAAGGTCGTGGCCTTCGGGAAGGAGGACGCCAGGGGGGAGGTGGTGTACGTTCCCCCATCTCCCGTGCTGCTGAGGGGGAACGTTTTGAAGAACTTAGAGTTTGGAGTAAAGATAAGGGGTTCCGGCGACCCCGCGTGGGCGGCCAAGAAGCTTGGTATAGAGGACTTGCTCTATGAGGACGCGGCCTCCCTCTCGAGCGGCCAAGCGGCGCTGGTCACCTTGGGCAGGGCGTTGGCTGTGAGGCCGAGGGCATTAATGGTTGACGAGATACTGAGCTACTTGGACGAGGAGAACAAGGAGCTGGCGCTTAGGGCCCTGGGCGAGGCGGAGATCGTGGTCGTAGCCTCGCACGAGCCCTTGGACTTCCCGCAGATAAAGGTTAGGGACGGAAAGGCCTTTCTCGAAAGAACCGCTTGACGACGAAGGAAGTTCCCACGCTCAGTATGGTTAACACCAACCCCAGCTCCGTCGCCCTCTCGTACTCCCCCATCTGGGCGTATAATGCTATAGCCGTGCTCAACGTCCTCGTGTGGCCCTCTATGTTACCCCCCACCATCAACGCCACCCCCAGCTCCCCTACCGCTCTCGAGAAGGCCATCGCAACAGACCCGGCCAGCTCCTCCAAGACCTCCGAGGCCGAGGCCAGCAAGGCCTCGAGCTCGTCGGCACCGAAGGTCTTCGCCAGCTCGCCGTAGTTCTGGTAGGCCCAGCTGAGGGCTGAGTAGGAGGTAGCCACTATCAAAGGAGTCACCAACAGTGCCTCTCCGACGACTATTGCGTACGGGGTGTAGAGCAACCCTAAGGAGCCCAAGGGACACTTAGGACATATCAAGTCATACAAGAACAAGCCCACCAACACTGTTGGGACTCCGACCAATCCCTCGAAGAGCGACAAGAGGGGCCTCATTGCCCTGTACCTTATAATCAAAAAGGTGAGCGGTATGGACCAAGAGGAGGCCAACGCCACTGCAGTGCCGGAGATCCAGAGGGAGCGGAGCGCCAGCTCCGCTACTTCGCCAGCTCCTCCCATATCCGGTAGAGCCAAGACTCCTTCCCCTCTGCCGGGTAGAACAAGGGGAGGCCGAACTCCTCCCTTCCGTAGTTAGCTATAATTCTTTGGCCCTCACCCCTCAAGAACTTCAAGAACTCGACGGCTTTCGGGTCCTTGCAGCCCCTCACGCGGTACGCGCTGTAGACGTTTATCAACTCGGTCGAGTTAGTGTATAGAATTTCTAAGTTGTCTAACTTGCCTTCTTTCTTCAGCTTCAAGAAGGTAGAGATGTCGCTGAGAGTGTATGCCTTCATGTCGTTAGCTACTATGAGGGTCTTGGCCATGCCGGAGCCTGTGGACACGTACCACTCCTTACCCTTCGGGTCGAGGCCCGCGAGCTTCCACATACTCCTTTCCTTCACGTTCGTGCCGGACATATCTCCCCTGCTCACGAACTTCGCCTCGCCCCGCTCTCCGGCCTCGTATATCCTCTTGAAGGCTTCGACGGCGCTGGAGGAGTTCCTCACCCCGGCCGGGTCTTCCTCCGGGCCCACTATTACGAAGTAGTTGTAGGCGAAGATGACGTGGTCGCTCAAATACCTCGAGTACTTCCTCTCCAGCAGCGGGGCGTGGACTAACGCGAGACAGACCGCCCCGTCCTTCGCCAGCCTGAGCGCTTGGCCGCTGCCCACCACCAAGAACTGTAAGCTCGTCCCGGTCTCCTTCTTGAAATGCGAAGAGAGGACGTCTAGCAACCCGCTGTCGTACAAGCTGGTCGTAGTAGAGGCCTTCAATGAGTTGTGGGGCCTTGGGTAGAGGGCCGTGAAGGCTAGGGCCATCACGATCGCGATCGCTAACAGTGCCCTCTTGTCCAAGTCTCCCCTTTCGGCTCCTCACTCGACCTTTATTAAAGGCCTCCAAAAGCTCACCTTTTCCTTAGAGACCACTACGACCGAGTCCCCGGAGATCGCGCACAGCTCTCCGGGCTCCGCCCCTGAGACCAGCTCGTAGAACTTCCTTTTCAATAAGAACATTCTTAGCTTACCGTGATCTAAGACGAATAAGGCCCGGTCGTTCAAGCACGTCCCCGCCGAGCGCGGCGAGGTGCGGACCTTCAAGACCTCCTTACGGCCCTCGTAGAGCCTGACTCTCGGAGGGGCAAAGGTCCTGACGACCACCTTGTCCGCGATCTCGTCCAAGTCCCTCACTCCGTTGGAATCCCTCTTCCAGACTTTCCTAAAGTCCTCGTCGAAGGCGAGCGCCTCGCCGAAGAGGTTGTATGCGTACAGCCTCTTGCCAGCGTACAAGGCGTAAGCCCCCTGGGAGAGCTCCAACTCGTAGCCCTCGTCGACCACGTAAAGCCTCGCCCTCTCGAAGGGGCCCCAAGGGACCTTCCAGGGGACGCTGGAGGGACCTATGGCCACCACCACAGTGGGACTGAGCAGCGCGAGGGTTGTGGTCACGGGCCGGGACGGGAGCGAGAAGATCGCCTTGCCGGCGTACCTAACGCACGAGAACGGCTCAGAGGGGAGCTCCACGCGCTTCCCGTCGACAAATGCCTTGTTTCCTATCGAATATAGGTTGTCATCGTAGTAGCACGAAGTCTTCAGTCCCAAGTCCACGACTCGGCCGTCCTTTATGACCACGGTAGTCCTAGAGGCGTGGACTACGACCCCACCCTTAACCTTGAAGGCCCTTTCGACAGTCCCCAGCCACAGCTCACCGACCTTCTTGGACTTGAACCTCCTGAGGGGCTCCGGGACCCCTTGGTACAGCACCACCGTCCCGTAGGGGAGCTCCGCCTCCCCTTCAAGCCTCTCTCCCCTTGGAGTGTAAAAGGGGGCCTCGAAGACGGCCTTCAAACTCTTTCCGGCTTTCACTATCGAATATGGAAAGTCCAAGTTCAACTCGTTTAGGTCGTCCGGGCTGGGTAGCTCCTTCTCCAAATATATTCCGCCCACCTCCAGCGAGGCCTTCCTCCCGCCCACCGGGAAGACCGGAAGCGTGACCTCCCCGTCGCTCCGACCCTCTACCCTCTGGCCGTACACCTTGCCGCGATACTCCCCCTTCCCCAAGATATATATTATTACCATGCCGTTAACCTTACCCAAGGTCCCTACTTCCGGAACTTGGAACACGAACTCCTTGTTGCCGAAGCGGCCCCTCTCCCCTTCTCTCCCCCTTATTAGGACCTTCCCCATAAGGCCCAGCTTGAGCTTGTTCCCCTCCAGCCCCGGAACCTCTCCCTCCACCTCAACCTCCGCTTGCTCCCAAGGCGCCCTGAGGTACGAGCACTCGACGTAGACTATCCCCTTCTCCTCGCCCGCCGCCCTACAACGCGTCCACACTTCCTCAGCCAGTCCGGGGGCAACACGAGCGCTAAAAACGGAAAGTAGCTGACCCTCCCGGGGCCGTAGAAGACTTCGACCTTCCCGAACTTCCAGTACTGGCCGGAAGGGGTGCCGCCGTAGGCCCAGCCTCCCTCGAGCTCGACCTCGCCGAAGGGAGGGGGGAGCGGCGCCGCTCCGTAAGGCGTGGCCCCAGCGCTTATAGCTTCGGCGAACGCCTTTGCAGCTTCATAAAGACTCATCTCTCTGGCTCTCCAGACGTCCTCTCCCTTCGAGTATAAGTAGTAGAGCACCGTGAGGCCGAAGAAGTAGGGCGACAAGTCGCCGAAGCCCTTGGAGAGCCAGTCCACGTAGCCAGTCCTCTTGTAAAGCTCGGGGTAGAGTAGGTAGCAGCTCAGCTCAGCCAACCCCTCTGCGAACCACCTCGGCCAGTATGCCCCTTTCTCCATCTCTATCACGTGAGTTAGTTCGTGAGCCAAGGTGCAGTAATTCAAACCGGTAAGGGTAACTAGATATTTGTGGGACCCGGGGACCCCGGAGGCGTAGTTCGCCTCGCCCAAGCGTAGCTCGACCTCAGCGTTAACTTGCCCCCAGAGCCCCTCCACCCTTGGAGCCACCTCTTCGCAAGCCTTCAGCAAGCCGGGATCGCCGGAGGAACAAGTCATCGCGTAGGTCGCGAGCGCTAGGAGGACTAACAACAACGCCACTTTCACCCCGCTCCCCCGCGTTCTTGTGTACTGCATTAAGGAAATATACATGAATTTTGAGAAGTCATCCCTTACACCGAAAATTTTGGTCAGAAGGTTTCCGGAGGGAAACTTTCGCCCTACGAAACACTCAAATAATCCGAGTATATGCTGGTCAATACATGCCTATAAACCGCCCCGGTCCTCCGTGCTAGTGGTAGAGCAGTCGTGTTCGAGCGCTACCCTAGGGCCACTCCCCTCGGCGCCTACTTGGAGGAAGGGCGGAGGTTCAGGGAAGAGGGCTTCATAAGGACGGACTACCCCCCTAAGAGGGACGAGGTCCTCTGGAACCCCAAGATAATGAGGATGCCCAGGGAGGAACTGGAGAAGATAAAAACCCAGAGGCTGAAGGCCATAGTCAAGTGGGCGTGGGAGCACAGCGAGTTCTACCACAAGTTCTGGAAGAGCAAGGGCTTCCACCCGGACATGATAAAGACGCACGAGGACGTCGTGAAGATACCGGTCCTCACCAAGAAGGACTTAAGGGCCGACTTGAAGAAGAACCCGCCTTACGGTACCATAATGGTCCCAGAGCTGGCCAAGTACATCCACTTCGTAGGTGCCACCTCCGGCAGCACCGGCATGCCCACCTTCCAAGGCTGGGGGAGGGTGGAGCTGGACTACTTCGAGGAGCAGCAAGCTAGGTACTTGTGGACCTTCGCCGGCGTCAAGCCCGGCGTGGTATACGCAAACTACCTCAACATGAGCGGCTTCTACAGCTGGGGGCCTCCCCTAGTAGAGACCGCTATGTGGAGGTGCGGCGCTACTGCAATAGCCGGCGGCGGCGAGACGTTCTTCACTTGGAAGGACAGGCACATGCTAATAATGAAGCTCTGGAAGGTAGACGTCTTCGCGACCACCCCGTGGTTGCATCGCTGGATAGGCGAGCAAGCGAAGCTCGAGGGCTGGGTTACCCCCTTCAAGGTGCTCTTGCTCCACGGAGGGGCAGCAGCTGAAAAGACTAAGGAAAAGTTGATGGAAGTCCACCCCAACGTCGAGAAGGTCATAAGCGTCTGGGGCACCACGGACGGCCACATGGCCATCGAGCCTCCCGACGCGCCCGGGACCTTGGTGTTCTGGGAGGATACCCAAATCTTCGACATAGTGGTGCCCGGCAGCTATGGGGAAAAGCCCGAAGGCGAGCCCGCGGGCGAAGGGGAGAGGGGAGAACTCATAGCCACCTTGCTGACCCACTACACCATGCCATTAATAAGGTACAGCTTGGGCGACTACGTGAAGAACGAGTTTATATGCGACCCCACTCCGGAGCTGGGCATAACTCACTGCAGGTTCGCCGAGCTCATACCGGGCAGAGTGGAGTGGATGTTCAAGGTGAAGGGCAAGTTACTATTCCCCATAGTAGTCGAGAACGCAGTGAGCCAGATACCGGACACCACCGGCGCCTACAATATAGTGGTTTACGATGATAATATGGATAAGCTCAAGATAAAGGTCGAGACCCGGAAACCCATACCGCCGCCGCCCGACTACGACAAGGAGGCGAGGGAGATAATCGCGAGGGAGCTCGGCTTGAACCCTGAGGACGTGGAGATAGAGTGGATAAGGCCAGGCGAAAGCGTGTGGAAGGGCTACAAGCTCCAAGTGTTCTTAGATCAGAGGGGCAAGTAAGCTTTTTCCGTTCTCAGACGTTTATGACCTTCCCCCAAAACTCACCTTGGGCAACCGGTCTTGGACGAGCTGGAAAAGTACGTGGAGATGCTGGAGAGGGGCGAACTGAGCCTAAGCAAGCTGGACAAGGTTCTAAACCCCAACTTGGCCGCACTGGTTAGGAGGAGGTTTCTAGAGAGGAGGACAGGGAAGCTCCTCCCCGGGATCGCCTCAACCATATTGGACTTCGAAGAACTCGTGGGGAAGAACATAGAGAACCCCATAGGGGCGGTCCAAATCCCGCTCGGCATAGCCGGACCCCTCAAGGTAAACGGGGACTACGCCAAGGGCGAGTTCTACGTCCCCTTGGCCACCCACGAGGGGGCCTTGGTAGCTTCGGTTAACAGAGGAATGAAGGCAGTAACCCTGTCAGGCGGGGCGAACGTGAAGGTCTTGAAGGATGGAATGGCTAGAGCTCCGGTGTTCAAGGTACCGGACGTGGCGACGGCGCAAGAGCTGGTAGAGTGGGTAGGGGAGCATTTTGACGAACTAAAGGAAGTTGCCGAAAGCACTACGCGCCATGGCAAGCTGAAGGAAATACAGCCTTTCATCATGGGTAACAACGTGTGGCTACGCTTCGTCTACTTCACTGGAGACGCAATGGGTATGAATATGGCTACTATAGCAACTGAGAAGGCGTGTAAATACATTGAGGAGAAATTCGGGAAGGCGCAGTGTGTGGCCCTCTCGGGCAACTTGTGCGTCGACAAGAAGCCAGCCCACTTGAACGTGCTCTTGGGTAGAGGGAAATACGTGGTCGCCGAGGCCGTAATAAAGAAAGACGTGCTGAAAGAGGTTCTTAAAACGGACGCGAAGTCCGTGCACGAGGTGAACGAGAGGAAGAACTGGGCCGGGAGCGCGCTCGCCGGCTCCTTTTCCTACAACGCCCACTTCGCCAACATAATAGCCGCAATATTCTTGGCTACAGGACAAGACGCGGCACAGATAGTGGAATCGTCCATGGGATTCACTTGGACCGAGGTCAGAGGCGAGGACTTGTACATATCCGTCACCCTTCCCAGCTTGGAGGTCGGAACGGTGGGCGGGGGGACGAGGCTGCAGACCCAGAGGGAGGCCTTGGAGATCCTCGGCGTCGCCGGCAGCGGCGACCCTCCCGGGACCAACGCGCTCAAGTTCGCCGAAATAGTCGGAGCAAGCGTCTTAGCCGGGGAACTCAACTTGCTCGCGGCCCTCGCGGCGGGTCAGCTCGCGAGGGCCCACGAGAGGCTCGGGAGGGGGAAGAGTTGAGGCTCGAGTTGGACGGCAGGGAGCTGGCCGCGCTCTCGTGGGGAGCGGCCGTGGGCGCGAAGTACGAGGGCGGGGGCTTCGCGACGTTCTTCGAGGAGAGGGTAAAGGACGAGCTCAGCTTGGAGGAGCCGGCGGAGCTCGTGAGTTGCGAGGAGAGCATGTGTGCTACCTACTACGGCACGAAGGTCTTGGTAACTTCTTACGGAACCCCCCTAAGGGAGTTCGAAGTGGGCGTCGCCCCCAATTGGGTCTTGCTTAATGACAATATTATATACCTAACCTACGAGGAGGGCGTAGTAGCCTACAGCTTGGAGGGCAAGATGCTCTGGAGGAGCTTGTACGGCCCCGCGAGGGGGGCGGCGAGGGCGAAGGGCCTCGTTTACGTCGGCACGCCCTTCGGGGCCCTCGCCCTGTCCCCGAAGGACGGGAAGGCTGTGAGGGAAGTGGAGCTGGGCAACGGCAACTGGAGGGTCACGTCCTCTTGCGGCTCCACGCTCTTGTTGGTGAACGACGAGGAGGCCACAGCACTGGCATTATTAGTTGTGAAAGACTTGGGCGAGCCCGAACCTGTGGGGGAGGTCAAGGGGGTTACCGGCACCCCTTGGATATCCCCGGACTGTCTCTACGTCGCTGTCCCCTCTTGCGGGGTCTCGGTCTTCGACCTCAAGGGGAACTTGGCCTTCTCACACAGCTTGGAAGGGGGGAGCGACGAGTGCTACGGGGTACAAGCGTACTGGGGCGAGAGGCTCTTGGTGGGGGTAGTAGACGAAGGGCTGATGAGGTCTTACGTGTTGGCTTACGACCCGTTCGCGGGGCCCTCCAGCCTAAGGGGGTTCAAGGCCCCCTAGATCGAGGGACGGGAGGAGCTTGATCTGGGAGCCCGAGGCGAGGGACGGGCCGGCGAGGGCCGGGAAGTTCAAGGTCGGCGTCCACGAGGTCGAGACCCCAGCCCTCTTGGTAGTGGTCGACCCGGACCCCAGGAGGCAGCTAGTTCCTTTGGACGAGATAAGGAGGGCGGGAGCGCAAGTAATAATGACTTCTGCGTTCATAGCTAAGAAGAAGGTAGGCTTGAAGAACTTAAAGGAGCACTTGGGCTGGGACGGCCTCCTCTACACAGACTCCGGCACCTTCCAAGCGTACAGCAGGGGGGCGAGGGTGGACCCAGAGGAGTCGGTGAGGTACCAAATAAGCGCGGGCTCGGACATAATAACTCCCGTGGACGTCTTCAGCCTACCAACTGACAGTAAGGAGGTTGCCAAGGAGAAGGCCGAAGCGAGCTTCCGGAGGTGGCTCTATGCGAGAGAACTGAAGGAAGAAGTGAGCGCCCCCGTCCAAGGGGGGCTCTACCCTGACGTGAGGGCTGCCGCTACGAGGAGGTACGCGGAGGCGGGCGCCAGGCTGTTGGCGGTGGGGGGCATAGTCCCCCTGATGGAAGAGTACAAGTTCAAGGAGCTGGTAGACGTCTTAGTGCCGGTACTCGCCTCCAGGCCCCCCGAGGCCGCGGTACACGCCTTCGGGGCGGGCCACCCGCTGCTCTTCCCCCTCTTGGCCTTCCTGGGCGTGGACGCGTTCGACTCGGCGATGTACGCTATAGCCGCTAGAGAGGGGAGGTACTTAACGCCGTTCGGTACCTTTAGGTTGGAAGAACTTGTAATGATGAGGGAATTTCCGTGCGACTGCCCCGCTTGTTCCTCCCTCTCCCCGCGCGACTTGCTCTCCATGAGCGAGGAGGAGAGAGTCAAGTTCCTAGCCCTCCACAACCTCTACGCTGCAATAAATATGGTAAAGGAAATAAGGGAGAGGATAATCTATGGCAGCTTCCACAAGTGGGCACTCGCCTTCGCCCACACCCACCCGAGGCTCTACGAGGCCTTTGCGGCTGCCTTGAAGAAGTGGAGGGGATACTTCGAGAGGGAGAGAAACGCTCTCCCCAAGTCGCCGGTCCCCGAGGGGTGCGAGCTCTGCGACTCAAGCCCGGAGAAGGACCCGGTAGAAGAAGGGACCTACACCGTCAGTGAGCTCTTCGCCGTTCTCGCAAAAAGGGCCTACGGGAAGGAGCTAACGTTGGAAGAGCCCCTGGAGTCCTTGAAGCCCCCGAGGGTCAGCTTCTCTACTAAGTCTCTGAGGGAGCTGTGTTCGGTAAGGCTCGCCTCGCCCCCCAAGGGAAGGGTCGTGAGGAAAAAAGACTTGAAGGAGGTTAGGTGCGTGCTGAGACCGAACCAAGAGGCGTTGGTCGTCTGGGAGGGCGGGGAGGCGAGGGCGGTCTCCGCGGTCTCCTTCGCTGAGCTATCCTTGGCGTCCGGAGAGGCAGTAGTGCTCCTACTCTCCCCTGAGGGCCTCCACGGGGTCCAGCCTAGAGGCCTTGTAGGCCGGGTAGAGGCCAGCGACCACGGCGGTCAGTAACGAGAAGAGCGCGGCCTCCAAAACCAGCTGAGGGCTCACGTAAGCTTTGGCCGTCTTCAAGAACTCGGCCTGTATGTAGCTCTTCAGTTGAGCTCCTATTACGTTAACGTACTTGTTCACAGCATCCGCCAAGAAATAGCCGATAACCGAACCTATCGCTCCTCCCACCACCCCGAAGGATGAGGCTAAGAATAGGTAGTATACCAATATGTCCCTCGGCGAGTAACCTATCGCCTTCATGACAGCTATCTCAGACCTCCTTTCAAGAACCGTTATCATCATTGTGTTAGCTATGCCAAACCCCGAGGCCACGAAAGCTATCATTGACATCATGAATAAGAACCTCTCGGCGAAGGAGACCGCAGAGAAGTACATGTCTATTAAGCTCAAAGGGGCTGTCGCCTCAGCGCCCATGAGCTTGGCGAGGGGGTTGACCTTCTTTAGTACTTCCTTGGTCTTTGATGGGCTTTCAGTGACCAAATAGAGTATGTTATAGCCTCCAACAATCTTCATCCCCAAGTCTTCAGAAATTATTATCGATCTGTCCGGGTCGAAGCCGAAGAGGCTGGAGCCCAAGCTCCTTAAGGCCCCCACTACTGTCACGTGGTACTTCCTCCCCCCTACTTGAAACTCCACGTCGCCCAATGGGAGCAAGACTTCCTTCGCGACTTGCCAGCCCTCCACGGCCGTCCCGGGAGCCAACGAAAGGCGACCCCAGCGCGCCCTTGCTGAAGGGAATAAGGACAGGAGGACCTTGTTGTTCATACCCACGAAAGTTAGTATCCAAACCTTCCCTGATGTCTTAACCTTGGCTCTAAAGACAGAGGCCCCGAGGACGTCCTTTACTCCCTCTACAGCCTTAAATGTTAAGACGTCCTTCACGGAAAAGGGCTTCTTGCCGGCACTCAAGACTATCACGTTCGCTGCCAGCCCCTTGAACTGCCTCTCCACGTTTACCCTCAAGCCCTCCGCTTGGGAGACGAACGCTATCAGGGCTGCCGCCCCCACGGCCACACTCATGACCACTAGGAATGACCTAATGCCGCCGCTCTTCATGTCTTTTAAGCTCATAAGGAAGAACTCCGCGTACTTCATTCTATTACCACCGCCTTGGACCTTCTCCTCTTGATCAGTAGGAGCGAAATTGCTGCCGCCGCCAGGGCTAGGACCGCCGTCTCCGGTCCCAAGCCCCTAGAGAAGGTCCTCGTGGCCTGCTTAACTACCACGCTCGCTGCGAACACCTTTTCATACTTCTCCCCTTGGAAGACGTAAGACACCTTCAAGGTCACCGGTACTGTCCCGGGCGCCGCGTCCCTCGGAACCTTGAACGGGAAGGCCGCCGGCACGTCCTCCCCGGGGGCTATCCTCGGGAAGAAGATAGTCCTCTGTACGAACCTTATTCCCTCGGCTTCCGCAGTTATTGTGACCCTAACCGCCCCTTGGTCCCCCACGTTGGCCAAGGAGAGGCCCAGCACGCCGGAGGAGCCCGGGAGGACCTCCTCCGGAAAGGTTACCACGTCGTGGACCTTGAACTCTGGACCAGTTACCACGTTTATTTTGTAATTGAACGCCTCGCTGACGTTGCCGTACCTCACCCTAGCAGTCACGGAGTATGTCCCGGGGTAGTTGGGGGAGCAGGGCACTTGGAGCAGAACCCTCTGGCCGGGGTTCAAGACGTCCAAGGCAAAGGAACTCTTGGAGAGCGGTATCCCGGAGGAGTAGACGTAGACCTCGACCCCCTTGGCCGGAACTTCACCGTCGTTGAGGACCTCCAATTTTAAAATTGACCTCCCAGCTTTGAGCACAGAAGTTAACAAGTTCGCTACGACGTGGGGCGAGGGCTTAGGAATGACCTTGAACTTTTTGGTCAGCGAAGCAGAATAGGAGCTCCCCCAAGGGTCTGTGTAACGGGCCTCCAACTTCAAGTTCGCTTCGGTAGCCCTTTCCGGCGGGGTTACCGCGAGCCTTAGGGTAACCTTCCTTCCCGGCGGTATATCACCCAACATGAAGTAGCTGGGCGTAACGTCGGAGCTTTCGGAAGAGGCCGAGAGGGTGACCGACTTCGCGTCGTCTCCCCCAGTGTTGGCGAGCTCGACGTAGACTAAGTTTCCTTTCCCGCCCCTGAGCTTCTCTCCCTTTACAGCTATTACTAAGTTCGGGGGGACGTAATTCCTCACCGGTACCTCGAACTCCTTCTCCAGCTGTGACGGCAAGCAAGTCCCCCCGAGAGGGCCCGAGCAGTAGCTCAAGGACGCCCTCAACTTGACAGCCTTGGTATCCTTGGGAACGAAGAAAGTTGCGTTTACTACTTCGCTGGACCCCGGCGACATGTCCCCCAAGTAGACGTAGCTTGGGTAGAGTAAGTAAGGCGAGGAGAGGCTTAAGCTGGCCCTCTTCGCGTATCCCTTCCCCACGTTCTTCACCTTTATTGCAATTATGTCCTTGCCGACGCTTAAGCTCCTAGTCTCCAGCTCTATAGCCGGAACCGCGACGTTCGGGTTGGGTACCACATCCAGCTTTTCCTTCTTCTTAAAGCTGTATGAGCCCACGGAGATCTCGGCCTTAGCCTCGAGGGACTTGACCTCCCAAGGCACGGCCACGAGGCCCTCCAAGCACTTCCTCTGGGAGGGGGCGAGGGTGCCGACCGTGGTCACTGCAGACCAGTTGCCTACTTCAACCTTCACGACCACGTCCTTTACTTCCCTGCTCCACGCGTTTCGGACACAAACCCTCTCCCGGACGACGTTCCCCTCCACCAAACTCCGGGGCTCGAAGGTAACTGAGAACACCGGATTAAATGACTTTACGTTGAACTTGAAAGTAAATTCCTTGCCGAACATCTTTAACTTCAATAATGCTTGATTGGCCGAGGGAGGTAGGGTCCAAACGAACGTCCCCCCGGAGGACGGCAAGGCCGGCGGGTTTACGGCCCCGAGGCTCGGCTCGAGCTCTACGGTGCCCCTAGCCGGAAGGGGGCAGCTCACCTTCACTTCCACTGTGTTGTCCAGACCGGCCCACAGGTCGGTAGTGTTGAAGCTGACGTTACAGTAGTTCATACTGGTGCTATCGTTCAGCACCAGGTTGCCCGTCCTAGCCACAGCACTTACTATGACGGGGAGGGAGGAGGGCGTGAGGATATAGTTTAGGGTCTTACAGCCCTTTACCTCGAGCTCGAAGGAGCTCGGCTCCACAACGGCGTTGTGCGCCACTAACTTAATTACGAACAGAGTTCTCCTCGGGAAACATATCTTTATCTCTTTACCCAGCTTGAAGAGCACGCCGGAGCTCGGGCGCACTACCATCAAGCCCTTTCCTTCTAACACTGCCTTCCCGTAGATGGCCTTGTAAAAGACCTCGTACTTCCCTGGAGAAGTGGGGGGAACTTCCGCTCTCGTCGTGCTCTCCCCTCCGGGCGGCACCTCCAAGCGGAACGTCGCGAAGAAGGGCCTTGTGAGCGTTACTTCCCCCTCGAACGGGGCGTCGCCGGCGTTGGTGAACTTCAGCGTAACGTTCCCCCCTACCTCGGAGACCTCTACCGGTTCCAAGGTCAGCTTCGGCGATCGGGCGAACAGGGTCAGCGAGCCGGAGGCCGCTCCGAACGCCTTCGTCCTCCCAAAGCCGTAGACCGCGCTGACAGTGTAGCCGATGATCACCACCCCCTTCGCGGGGACGACGTTTAAAGTAACCTCCTTACACTGCTTAGGCCTCAAGTCGCCTACAGAGAAGGTAGAGGGGTTGACGATCGCGTCCTCCGTGGTGAGCTGAAAGGTAGCGTAATGAATCAAGGCGAGCGACGGGTTACAGACCTTGAACTCGGCCCAACCGACGTGACCCACTGTTAAGTTCGCCCGTTCCAGAACTAGGTAGACCGGCGGGAGCGGCGCGGGCTTCTGTTCGGCCGCCCAGATCAGCGCCGTGACCGTCAAGAAGATCAGAGCCCTCTTCAAAGCGAGGCCCGGGACAAGGTCATAGAGGGGGATTAGAGCCTTCGCCAGAGAGTGCGGAGATTTGAGGAGGGCGAGGAGCGAGAGGCTGGCGGAAGAGGTACTCCGCTCCATGGGCTTCGAGGTCGTGAGCGCCAACGCTCCGGTGAAGGTCGGGGATAGGGAAGTGGCCGAGGTTGACTTGTTGGTCAAACCGCCCCTTGGGCCCATAGCGGTCGAGGTGAAATCAGGGAAGGTGGACGTCAGCGCGGTCAGGCAAGCGTACGCCAACGCGAAAGCGATAGGGGCCGAGCCCATGGTCATGGGCTCGGGGTGGGCCAACGAGGAAGCCAAGCTCTTGGCAGACAAATTGGGAGTTAAATACCTCATGTTCGAGGACGTTATGGTGGCCAGCAAGGAGGAGGTCTACGAGATAGTCAAGGGGGCTATAACCGAAGTGTTGGTGAAATTCATAAACTCGTTGTATCCGGACGAAAGCGCGTGTACGTTAGCCGAAGCCGGAAGCTTAGAGGAGGCGGAAAGGGTATTGGGCAAGGAAGGAACAAAGAAACTGTTAAAGAGAATGGGGCGGGCGGGCGGCTTGGAGGCGGTGTTAGCCGTAGCAAAGCTGTCGTGCATCATATGGAGGCTGACGAAGGGGGTGAAAGGTTGACATGCCGGGCGCTCGTGACGCACATAGAGCCTGACGTAGGGGGGACCTCGGTCTACTTGTTGGTCAGCACTAGGGGTCCGTGCTCCGGCCTCCGGGCCCCCAAGGTCTTGAAAGATGCCATAGGTAAAGCTAAAATGTACAGGATCCAGATAATCAAAAAGATAAAGAACGCTCCCAAGGGACTGTCCTACGAAGACGGCTATTTGAGGTTCGTATGTGAAAAGGAGTGTTCGTTCGTGGCGAGGGCTTGGGTGCTCACGGGGGTTCCGATAACCCCTTTCGTTACTGATGTTGACATAGTTGCTAACATAAATAACGTGTTAGCCTTCAACAAAAAGGCGGTCAGCGTAAGGGAGAGGGGAGGGGTGCTCGCCCTCCAACAATTGGGCTCGGCAGTTGCGGTAGACCTACGCACCTTCGACACGTTGTCCAACCTTAAGGCCCTCTTGATCGAGCCCTTGTCCGCGCCGCGCCGGGCCTTCTACGCTTACCTCAGCGACGGGAACCTCTACTTAGTCACTCCAGAGAGGAGGGAGAAAATAGTGATAGCTCGAGACTTGAAGGACGTCATCTCCTTCCCGTACGGCTACTTAGCCTCTATGGTGAGGAAAGACAAGATTGACATAATTTCTAGAAGGGGAGGGGTGTGGTCGGTATTGAAGAGGATAGAGGGGGCGGCCCGGAGGGCGGAGTGGTGCTTAGTGGACTCCACGCCCGCGCTGGCAATATATTACGACAACCGCATATCCTTGGTGACGCTCCGAGAGGAAGTAATAAACATAGCAGTTGAAGGGTGGAAGGCGGCGTCCCTCTCGCCAGACGCGAAGCTATTGCTCTTGTCCACCGGCGACAGCGTGAAGCTGATAGACTTGGACAGCGGAGTGAAGCTCAGAGAGTTTAAGCTGAGGGGGGTCGACTTAATCTCTTGGTCGCCCTACTCCGACTTCGCCGTCATGTGCTCGAGGGAAGCTTGTTGGATATATTCCAACTTAAGCAAGGAAATAGCAACTGTCAGGAAGGTAAGTAACGTACTGTCCGCTTGGTGGAGCCCCTCCACGTACAACTTGTACTTAGCGCGCGGCAACAAACTCGAGATAACGTTCTTCGACCCGCCAGGGGTCAAGGCTGCGCTCCTAATAGCTCAGCGCCCCATTCTTCGAGAAACTTCTCGAGAGCGTACTTGACGTCCGTCACTCCCTCGCCCTCGTAGTTCTTGGCTATCGTTAGGGCCTCCTCCAAGGCTTCTTCTACCTTGCCCTCCTTCACTTTTTCAATTATGTCCTTCTGCAACATTACATACCAATAGAGCCCGAACCTCCTCTTGGGGTCGTCAATGATCTTCTTCAGTTCCCGTTTAAACGCTCTGCCGAATTCATTAATCCTCCTGAAAAACTTGTTGTTCCTCAAGCAGTGTTCTGCGAGCGCGAGCGCTATGTGAGCGGCGACGCCGGAGGCGCCCTCGCTGGTGACAGCTATCCTTATCCCGTCTACCTCCGTCTCGAAGGGGATGTGAACGTCGCTGCGGGAGGCGTACGTGGCGTCGTTTACCAGCTTGCCCATCTCCTCAGCAATTTTAAACAGTCTGTCATTTAGCTCCTTGTCGTTAGTTGCTATCACTACTAAGTCTGCGTCCTCAATAAGCTTCCTTATTTCGTTGTCGTTCCTAAGGTCTGACTTTATTATTTCTACGTTCAAGTAATAGAGGTCTTCGTTGATCTCCTTAGCTACCACCCTCACCCTAGCTCCTGCCCTGGCGAACTTCTGCGCCCTCCTCGTCCCTACTTTGCCACCTCCGAAGACCACCACCGTGAGCTTCGAGGCCTCGACGAACAGCGGGACGCGCATCCTTTCATCGGTAGCGGGCGCGCTCGACCCAAATATAACGTGTGCCCTCGCCCTCCTCAGACTCTTGCCGAACAGAGCGTTAGACACCGACCTTTAAGGGTCCGCTCGGACCAGCTCTCGGGGTCTAGCGTGCAGACCGCAGTCCAACTCCCCAAGCCCAAGCCCTCCGAAGAGGAGCTGGAGCTCTACCTCGCAGAAGCCGCCTTAAGCTACAGATAGCCGCCCGAGGGCCAAAGAAGTTGCTGGACGACAAGACCAGAGTAAAGTTGAGCAAGAAGATGACCTACCTCTTGAGGCACAAAGAGGGATTCGTGGACGCGGAAGGGTGGGCGGAACTGGACGCGCTCGTCCGGGAGCTAAGGAGGTCCTTTCCGTGGGTCTCTAAGGAACACGTCCTCGAGGTTATCTCAAAGGACGACAAAGGGCGCTACGAGGTCAGAGGCAACAAGGTGCGGGCCCGGTACGGCCACACCGTGAAGTACGTGAGGCCCACCTTAGAGGAGTCCGACGAGCCCCTCCTTTTCCACGGCACCTCGTGCGAGGCCGCGAGGGCTATACTCAAAGAGGGCATAAAGCCCATGAAGAGGAACTTCGTCCACCTAACCACGAGCTTGGAAGAGGCGTCAGAGAACGCGAGGAGGAAGGGCAAGTGTATAAAGATCTTGGTCGTGGACGGGGAGTGCCTAAGGAAGAAGGGAATAAAAGTATACAAGGCGGGGAAGCACGTAAGGGTGTGCAGCTACGTCCCGCCGGAGTGCGTGGTGGGAGAGGCTTGAGCTCGTCCCCTACGACTGGATGAAGGACAGGGAGCCCTTCTCCGACCTAAGGGTCGAAGGACCCGTAGTGGTCCGAATGGACGGCGTGAACTTCGGGAAGTACTCCAAGGCGTTGGGAAAGCAAAGGGACGAGAGGGTCCATAGAGCGTTAGTGAGCTCCGCGAAGAAGTTGGTAGAGTACTACTCTTGCGACTCCGCCTACGCCTCCAGCGACGAGGTGAGCGTATACTGCAAGATCCCCCCGTTCGGGGGGAGGGTAGAGAAGTTGGTCTCCGTCTTCTCCTCTTTCTTGGGTTCCCACTTCTCGAGGGAAGTGAGCCCCCTACCCCCGGGGTGGTTCGACGGCCGGGCGGTGTTGGTTGAGGACTGGCGGGCGTACGTGCTGTGGAGGCTCAAAGTAACAGTTTGTAATTATGCCTCCTCGGTGGCAAAGAAGCCGTGTTCGCGGGCCTTGAAGGAGGTCCACCTCCCCCCAGAGGCGTTCGGGACCCTCCTCGAGAGGGTCGAAACGGTAAAGAAAGGCATCAACCCTCTGACGGGGGAAGAGGTCGAGGTGACGAGGAGGGTATTGAAGGAGTTCCGAGGGGAGGAGGTCTTGAAGAGGTTGGAGCTCAATCCTTTCTGAGCACTGCTACGTCGCCCAAGGTGAGTTCCGGAGGACCTTGGAGCTTGGGGGCCTCGCTCTCCTCGTACTCTACCTTTTTGATTAGTTGTATCCCGAGTACCCTCTCCAGCTTCCTCGCGAGCTCTAAGTCAGGCTGCAGGCGGCCCAACTCGATCCTCTTGATTACCGTTTCGTGCTCTCCAACCTTCATCCCCAGCTCCCTCCTGCTCAAGCCCAAGCGCTCCCTAGCGGTCCGGACCCTCTCCGCGTAGTCCTCCACCACCACGTACTCCACGACCTTCTTAGTCTTAGGCTTGGGGGCGGGCTTGCGCTCCTTCTTGGGGAGGGGAGCTACCTTGGCCTTAACTGAGCGGAAGCACGACTCGCAGAGCACCATCTCAGCGCCTTCTATGTAGACCCGATAAGCCTTGCCGTAGATGGGCCTCCCGCACATTTCGCAATATAAGGCGTTGCCCTTCATGATGTCCGAGTCCCTTCTAGGTTACTCCTAAACCTAGATCTTAAGTTTTACTGTCCGCTAATCGTGGCGGCGGCTTTTGACCTCAGCCGTTCATAATACTTCCGATTATATATGCAGCCCGGATCGGGGGCCAGCGGGTCGTTGAAATAACCGTAGGCCCTAGCCCTACAGCCGCCGCATATCTCGCGGTACGGACAAGTCCTACAGAAGCCCCACAAGTTGTTTCTGTCCCTCAGCTTCTGGAACAGCTCGCTGGTCTCCCATATCTCCCTGAAGTCCTTCTCCCTTACGTTGCCTACTGGGACGGGGAGAAAGACGCACGGAGTCACCGTGCCCTCGGGCTCCAAGGCCGCGTAGATCCTCCCAGCGCCGCAACCTCCTACGAACTCCGCCAAGGCGCTTATCACTTTATCCATGTCGAGCTCCTCCGGCTTGCCCACGTACATGTGCGTGGGGGCCACCAACCCCAACCCGGCTTGCAAACAAACCCTCCCGAACTGGGGGGCGGTGCTAACTATCTCCAAATTCCTCCTCTTCATTTCTATTGCAATCTTCTTCAGGAACTCCTCCCTCTCCTCCGGACTTAGGTCTAAGTCTATTATTTCCTTACCCCTTCCTGTGGGCACGAAGTTGAAGAATACTACCCTCTTTATTCCTATCTCTTCAGCTAAGTCCAGTATATCGTGTATCTCGTCTACGTTCATCCTTGTTACAGTAGTCGCCATGGCTACGTTCATCCCTAGTTCAGCGGCGTTTTTCAAGGCCTTCACCGCCCTCTTCCAGCTCCCCGGCACCCCCCTGAACTCGTCGTGCTTCTTTGGGTCCGCCGAATCTACGGAGACTTCTACGTACCTCACTCCGGCTTTCTTGGCCTTCTCGGCCATCCTCTTGTCCGCGAAGAGCCAGCCGTTGGTGGCAACCGCTACGTATATGAACCGGTTGCTCAGCTCCTTGACGACCCTCCAGAAGTGTGGGTGTATAGTGGGCTCGCCGCCGCTCAGAGCGACGGCTGCCACCCCGGCGCGGTCGAGCTGGTCCACCAAGTCCAACTTCTCTTCCAAGGTGAGCTCGTTGGGCAACGGCTCCTCAGCCCTCTGGTAGCAATGTTTGCAACGCAAGTTACACATGTTAGTGAAGTTCCAAACCACCAAGAAGGGCGCTGGAAACTTCTGGGGGACGGAGACTCCGTAGAGGGCCAAGCCCTCCAGCACCAACGCCAGCCCTCTCCTCACCGCGGGGTCCGACAAGGCCGCCTTGACCTCTTCCTCCCTAACATTGAACAGCTTCGTTATACTGGATATTGTGAACTTTATGAAGCTCTTCGTCAAGAGCGTTGAAGGGCATTTTACCTTCTCTCCGGCATACTCGGCCATGGCGAAGAAAGACACCCTCTCGGTGACCCTCCTCCCCCCTATTTCGCAAGTCACCCTCTTGGAGGCCTTGCGCAACAAGGTCCTCGTCAGCGGGTTGTTGAAGGTCACTCGGAGGCCCGTGAGGAACGCTCCCATTCCGGAAGTCATTGAACCACCGCTCTCTAAATCCAAGAAAACGCCAAATAAGCAGGAGGGATAAGGTTTCTTAACGGGAAGGCCTCCTCTCAAAACCTTAAGAGTACTCCTCGCGCAGGACGGGAGTCGAGAACATGTCTTGGGTCTTGCTGAGGCCGGACGCCGTAGCTGTGTGGAAGGACCCGGAAGTTAACAAGAGGCTGAGTTGGTACAAGGACGTCATGCTGAACCGCGCCCAAGCCAAGTTCTTGATAGCGAAGTCCGTGGCCGCCGACGCGAGGCCGGAAGAATTGAGTGAAAGGGAACTTTGGGACTTGCACTCCACGCTGAGGGAGGAGTTCGAAAAGAGGTTGGAAGAAGCCAAGAGGGGAAAGTGGTTTAAGGAAGTAAAGAATAATTTCTTGGATGTCAAGATTGAGCTTGCGAAGAGGCTCTTGGGACCGCCCTGTAGGCTCTGCGAGAGGCGCTGTCCTGTGGACCGGAGGAGCTCGAGGGGGGCCTGCTTGGTGGACCACAAGGCCTACGTCCACTCCGCCTTCCTCCACTTGGGCGAGGAGGCCCCCTTGGTGCCCTCCGGCACCGTCTTCTACGGGGGCTGCCCGTTCAAGTGCGTGTTCTGTCAGAACTGGGACATAAGCCAAGAGCGACCCTCCAACGCTCCTGCGCTCGGGCCGGAGGGCCTGGCTGAGGTCCAAGAGAAGCTCCGGCGCGACGGGGCGAGGAACGTAAACCACGTCGGAGGAGACCCCATCCCTAGCGCCCACGTTATAATTGAGAGTTTAAAGTACTTAAAGGTAAACGTTCCCCAACTGTGGAACAGCAACATGTATATGACTAAAGAATTGTTGGAATTATTGTTAGATATAATAGATATCTGGCTTCCGGACTTCAAGTACTGGGAAGACCGCTGCGCGTGGAGGCTCAGCGGGGTGAAGAGGTATAGGGAGGTAGTTGCCAGAAACATATATGAGGCCGCCCAGAAGGGCGACATGATAATAAGGCATTTAGTCATGCCCAACCACTTGGAGTGTGACACTTTTCCCATACTCGATTGGATAGCTAAAAACATCAAGGACAAGGTATTGGTAAATATAATGGAACAGTACCGTCCCGACTACTTAGTGCTCAAGTTTCCCCAACGTTGGCCCGACGTGGCCAGACCGGTGAGCTCGGAGGAGGTGGAGGCCGCCCGCAAGAGGGCCGACGAGCTCGGGATAGTTTGGAGGCCGGTCAGCTGAGGGAGTTGAGGAACTCAACTATGTGTCTTCTGACGATCTCCTTCTCGCTATCCGTGACCGGCTTGTGACCCATGCCGTCTACCACGACCAAGTGACATACCTTGACCCTTTCGCAGAAACTTAAGCTCTGCTCTAATGGGACCACTTTGTCTTCGGTCCCGTGTATCAAGAGTACGGGAGCAGTGAACTTCATGTTTATTGGACTTAGCTCGACCATAGTCTCCTCGTCCACTTGGGAGGTTATGTCCTTGTATATCTTCGGGAACTTATCTCTTAAGTGGGCCAGCTGCTTCCTCAAGTCCGTCGGCGGGGCGACGGCGACCGCGGGCCTCCCTTTGAAGGCCGAGTGTAAGAGGGCCAAGGCGCCTCCCATGCTGTGGCCCCCGTACATGTCAGCCTCCAGCCCCTTCGTCGCCTCCCACGCCTTCACTAAGACGCTAGGGAGCGTGGGCACTACGACTTCCTCGACTACTTCCTTAAAAGCCGTTACTAGCCACTTTATTCTCGTAGGCGAAGAGCCGTAGCCGTGGAATACTGCTGCCTTCACTCACTGCGCCCGCGGGAGGCTGTCACATACAATAATAACATTTTGCTACGATTGCCCGCGGGACGCGAAGCTTGAGCGTAACCTTAGCGGTGGGGGGCGGAGGGAGGGAGACTGAAGAGTTCATCAAGAATTTTATACTCCCTTTGTTTAAAATAAGGAGCCTGGGGAGCGTCGGCCTCGACGACTTGGAGGACGGGGCCGCCATACCCATAGGGGACAACAAGTACTTGGTAGTTTCGGTCGACAGCTACACAGTCAACCCGCCCTTCTTTCCGGGAGGAGACATAGGCAAGCTCGCCGCCACCGGCTCGCTTAACGACGTGGCGGTGATGGGCGCCGAGCCGAAGGCGCTGATGGACGCAATAATACTCGAAGAGGGGTTCAAGCTGAGTGACTTGAAAGCCGTATTGAAGTCCATGTCGGAAGTCGCAAACTCCCTCAATGTAGCGTTGCTTGGAGGCGACACCAAGGTCATGCCCAAGGGAAGCGTGGACAAGATAGTGATCTCAACAGTGGGGTTAGGCGTTGCCGAAGGCCCCTTGCTGACCTTGGACAGGGGAGAGCCAGGGGACAAGGTATTGGTCACCGGGCCGGTGGGGGACCACGGGGCGACTATACTCGCCCTCCAGTTCGGCCTACAAGTGAAGACGTTGAAGAGCGACGTGAGGCCCGTGTGGCCGGCGGTGAAGGCGTTAAAGGACGTATTGGGGGATGACTTGAAGGCGGCCAAAGACCCGACCAGAGGGGGGCTGGCTATGGCTCTCAACGAGCTCGCCGAGAGGAGCAAGACTACTGTCTACGTCGAGGAGAGCAAGATACCGATGAGGAAGGCTGTCAAGGAGTACGCGGAAATGTTGGGAGTGGAGCCCCTCGCCCTGGCCAGCGAGGGGCAAGCGGTCTTCGTGGTCAAGGGAGAGAGGGCAGAGGAGGCTCTGGAGGTCTTGAGGGAAGCGGGCTTCGAGCAAGCCGCCATAATAGGGGAGCTAAGGGAGGGGAAGCCGGGGTACGTGATATCTCGCACCCCCGTGGGCGGGCTGAGGCTCTTGGAAAAGCCGAGCGGGGAGCTGGTGCCTAGGATTTGTTGAGCGCCTCGAACGCGGGGCTCAGGGCCCGTAACCCGTCATCACTCCTACGGGGAGCTCTCTGCCGGCCAAGCCTCCTCATCGCCCTATCGTGAGACTGCCTCGAGGTCCGGGGCCCTGTTGAGGGCGAATGCGAGGTCCAAGGCCCTCACCTCCGAACACTCCGGGCCGGGGCAGACGTCCCACGGGTCCGGCGCGCGGAGTTCCCTCAGCTTGCCGAAGAACGGCCTCTCCAAGAGCTTGGCGAGGAACTTCAGTTGACCCTCCTCCTCCAAATGGACGTTCGCCTCTAGCTTGAGCGGGACCCTCCAAGACTTGCTCTCAAGCCAAGGTCCCCTGACCCTCACCTTCTCGGCGGCAGGGCGGCGGAGGGTCCTTTCCCTTGGAGGCGAGTAGTCGCTGGGCCGCACCCTAACCTCTATCCTCTTGGCCGCCTCAGTGACGTCGTACGGTTTGTAGTTCTTCATGTATAATACAACGTCTGCGCGCGCCACCGCGGGGGCCGAGCCGCCGGAGACCAATATCAAGTCCAAGCCGAACTTCCTCAAGCTGTCCAACTTTTCCGTCAGTGCCTCTACTGTCTTTATATCGTATATTTCGTTCAGCCTCTCGTCGAAATGAAGGAAGTTCGTGGCCGTGTAGTCTTCATCTATTATTAACACCTTGGAACCTGCTTCAACGGCCTCTTGGAAGGTAGCCGCAGCGCTGGTGGCTCCGGAGGCGTCCTCCGTGAAGAACGATTCCGAGCCCTCGAGCTTTATGAACGTGGAAACGTCTGTGCCCACCACCCTTCTTCCGTCCTCCGACCTCACATAGAAAGCATTCCTATCGCTTAACACGAACTCCCTTCCATCGCCCGGTATGTGGTCCCAAACTCCCTTGGCCAAGGCCTCTATTAGGGTAGTCTTGCCGTGGAACGCTGGGCCCGTGACGGAGGTTATTCCCTTCCGAAGCCCCATACCCCTCACGATCCCCTCGCTCGTCTCGAGCTCCACCCTCAAGCTCGGAGGGCTCTCGAAGGGTACTGCTCCTTCCAAGGGCTCCTCGCACTCGCCGCACTTCCTGGGCAAGACGCTCCCGTCGGCCACGAACGCCACTAGCCCCTCCTCCGCCATCTTTTTCCTTATTTCTTGCTGAGTCCTCCAGACCCTTTTCCACTTTTCTAAGCCCTCCCTCCTCGAGAGGGCCTCTTCAACGGCCTTGGGCAGCCTCCTCAAGAGCAGTTCGGAGGCGCGGTGGGCCGAAACCCTCCTTCCCTTGGAAGGTAAGCCAACCCAGACCTTGAACTCTATTTTGTTACCAGAACACTTAACTGAGCTCCTCTTTAAGATTGCGTTGGAGGGCTTGGGGACCGCCAAGAGGCCGCTCTTTCCCTCTCCCATCCGGGCACTGTGCTCCCTCAGCGCAACGTACAACTTCCTTAGGAAGTAATCTTCTGTCGGCAAGGAGAGGTCGCACACCGTCCGGGCCTCCGCCCTCACCACGCTGGGGGGCGCGAAGGGGTCCCCTTGTACCCTAGTCACCTCGAACGTGAGACGCCCTACGGAGAAGCGAATCCCTTTGAGCTCTTTGTACGCCTTGTACCCCCTTCCGTCAATCTTCGCTAAGATTTTCTCTAAGTCCATCCCTTGATCCCGCTCGACGTTGTAGGGTTATTAATTTCGACGGCCCCTAAGCGGGGGGAACGTCTTGAACGATGACTTATACCTACTGGCCCTCATGGGCGCCGCCACGGTGGCTGGCGTGATGACTGCCCTTGCCGCTGCATTTATTTTAAATAAGAAGGGAGGAGAGGAAAAGAAGTACGTAACAGTCGTCAAGTGTCCGAACTGCGGCTACGAGGAGAAGAGGGAGTGGAGGGAAGGGGACTTCGTGGGAATGGTTGAAGGGCCTTGTCCCAAGTGTGGGGGAGTGAGGGTGGTGTGGAACATCTACCGGGAGGGGCGCGAGGAGAGCCCTAAGGAGGAACCCTGAAGTCTTCCTTAACGACGCTAAAAGCTATGTGCGTAACGCTCTTCTTAATTTCCTTCCTTTCGAGCAAGTCCTTCACGAAGAAGTCTAGCGCCTTTACGTCCTTAAATTTAGCTATAAGCAGTACGTCGTAGTCCCCAGTTATGTCGTATATTGCAATTACATTTTTTATATTTTTTAGTTCCTCTTCCAGCTCTCTGAGCTTGGAACCTTCAACGCTTAACATTATTATGGCAGTAACTTGGTACCCCAGCACGGAAAAGTCCACCAAGGGGACGAACCCCTTTATTATACCCCTTTTCATCATCCTCTTCAAGCGGTTGTGAACGGTGGCGGGGGAGACGTTGAGCTCTCTGGCGATCTCCCTAACCCCCTTGCGGGCATTTTCCATCAGCAAGGACAAGATCTTATAGTCTAGTTCGTCCAAATCCTTATGGCCCCTCATAATCCCCTTCAGCTCCGGCCCTCGGGAGAGCCTCGTGAGACTGAAGAGTTATATGGAGGCCTTCACGATAGCGTCCTTCGCAGAGTTGCCGTGGACGGGCGCCACGCTGGACGCGGAAGCGTTGCTGGAGGCCGCCCAAGATCCCATGGCTGTGTTGAACTTCGGAAAGTGTTACATAAAATCTTACTTAGCGAGGAGGATTCAGGAGAGCGGGCTGGTGAAGAGGGGTACCTTCGTGCTCTCCTCCGGAAAGCGTAGCGACGTTTACGTAGACATGAGGAAGCTTTGGAGCTTCCCCAAGTTGGCCAGGCTGGCGGCACTTCTCATGTCATCATTAATAAGATCTAAGGTTGAGTATGCCACCATAGTGGGGGTGGCCACGGGCGGCATACCGCTGGCCGCCCACTTGTCAGTTACCTTGGGTTGGCCCATGGGCTACGCGAGGCCCAAGAGGAAGGAGCACGGGCAGATGAGGCTGGTAGAGGGCGTAGAACCCGGGCAGAAGGTTGTGGTCGTGGACGACGTGACCACCACGGGCAACAGTTTGGCGAAGACCATAGATGCCCTGAACGAGCTCGGAGCCGAACCGGTCTTGGCGGCCGCCTTGCTGGACAGAGAGGAAGGGAGCTCTGAGGAAATAGAGAAGAGGGACGTAGAGTTCGTCAGGCTTCTGACGTTGAACCAAGTGTTGAGGGGATTGAGGTGCGGGTGAGGTGTCCGAAGAGGATGATCAACGGCCCTTGCGGGGGGGTTAGGGGAGAACTCTGTGAGGTAGACGACTTCAAGTGCCCCTTCGTCGACGCCTTTAAGAAGTTAAAGAGCTCGGATTACTTGAAACCTTTGTTGGACCCAGGGTTCAAAGTGGGCTGCGAAGTGACGGAGGTGGAGCCCTCCCCGTACGTTAAGAAGCTTGAAGACTTCGCGGTCTCCGCAGAGGTGGAGCCTTGGAGGCCGGAGGAGCTGAAGAGGGCGCTAGAGTGGGGGGTAGACGCATTGAACGTCACCGACAACCCCCTGGGCTTGCCGCACTTGGACTCCGTCTGGGCCTCGGCGTGGTTGGCATCCAAGGAGAAGGAAGTAATAGCCCAGCTCACGTGCAGGGGGAGGACCAGAGAGGCTCTTACGTCTTCCTTGCTCGCGCTCGACGCCTCTGGGGTCAATAACGTCCTAGCCTTGACGGGCGACTGGGCCCCGAACTCGGCTTTCGACTTGGACGCCGTGAGGCTGGTCTGCTTGGTACAAGCATTGAGGAGGGGAGTGGACTGGGAAGGGAGGGAGGTGAAGGAGGTGAAGCTCTCTGTCGGAGTGGCCTCCAACCCCTACTTCGCCTACGAAGAGAAGAGGCTGTTGAGGAAGGCCCGCGCCGGGGCTCAGTTCGCCCAGACCCAGCCCGTGTTCAATAAGGGGGTGCTAAACAAGATAAAGAAGTACCCCATCCCCACCGTACCCAGCATCTTGCTCACCACCTCTAGGAAAGTAGTAAAAGCGTTGATCGAGAGAGGGGTGGACGCGAGGGAGTTCTACGAAGAGCTCGTGAGGGCAAAGAGGGACGGCAAGGCGGACGAAATCGTGTTGAAAAGATCATTAGAGATATATGAAGAAAGCTATTCCTCAGAGCTCCCCGGAGTACACTTGATGGCCCCCGGCAGGCCGGACTTGCTCGAGCGCTTCCTAGAGCTTTTGAGGCTTTAATCTGAAGGGCAGTCGGGTGACGTCTTGGAGTGGCATCCGAGGCACTACATTAAGGTGATGGACTACGCTTCCAAGCCGGTCATCAAGGTACTGCCGGCTGACAGCTTGCTCGACGCCGCCAACCTCATGATAAGGTTCAAGATAAGGCATTTGCCAGTGACTGACACGGAGGACAGGGTTATCGGGTTAGTCGGCATAAGGGACGTGGCCGACGCCTTGCTCAAGAAGGGGAAGGAGGGGCTAGAGGAAGAGAGTGTGGTGGACTGGATGAACGACCAGCCAGTGAAGGTCAGCGAAGACGTCTCGCTGTACAAGGCGGTAGAACTGATGCTGGAGAGCGGGGTGGGTTCGATAGTAATAACTAACGATATGGACGTGGTAAAGGGCATACTGAGCGAGAAGGACGTGGTTAAGTTCCTTTCAGTCGTGCCCTCCATAGAAGCCGTGGCGAACGTGGCCTCTCCCATAAGCACCTACGTTCTGGCAGGATCGTCGGTTAGAGAAGTGTTAGAGTTGATGATGGAACTGTGGTCCAAACATTTGGTTATGAGTAAGGAAGGCAAGGTGGTCGGCGTACTGTCAATGTTCGACTTGGTGAAGAAAGCATTGGAGGACGGACTCTCCGCCCCCGCCGACGACGCGGTGAAGAGGACGGAGGTCTTGCCCCCGGAGGCGCCGATATCGCTGGCCGCCGCAATAATGGTGTCCAAGAACGAGGACGCCCTCTTGGTCGGGAGGAAGGAGCCTGACTCAATAGTCACCGAGAAGAACATGGTAAGAGGGGCGCTAGAGGTGTTGTCCAAGCTATGATTGTGGTATTAGGGAAGGGGCTCGAGACCTATATAGTGTTCGAGGGCGAGGTCCTGGCCTTCGAGCCGGAGTCGGGGGAGGGGCTCTTCACGGGCTCCCCTCCCCGGTTCTCAAGGCCCTCGGGGGCCGGCTCCCGCGGGCCCTTCTCGTGGAGGCCGGTGGAGTTCGAAGGGCTGAGGGGACCCGTGACCGGCTACGAGGTGGTGGTAGGGGAGACGAGGGTCGTATACGCCGGGGGAGCGAAGGGCGCCTTCGTCGCCGAGGCTGACGTCTTGCTCGCCCCCGCAGGGGGCGGGTGGTATATGGATGCCAAAGAATTTTGCAAAACCTTGAAGATGTCTAAGTTTAAGGTTGCCGTGCCAATAGCTGTTTGGAGCCCCCACACCAATCTCCCCCTAGAAGGAATGGAAGAAGTTAGGAACGAGTGTAGGAGGTTCAAGAGGGTTAGAGCAATCGGGTCTTGGAAAATTGATTTTGGAGGGGAAAAAGCGACAGTTGCCCTAATAGAGCCCGGAGAGCCGCAACTTATAATCGAAAAACTTTTAAAGAGGGGGAGACAATAGTCATACGGTGGCCGACTTGAGCATCGCAGAGCAGAGAGCCAAGCTCGCAAAGGAGCGCCGAGCTGTGCTGGAGTACTTAGCGCTGAAGGCGCTAGCGAACAAGAAGAACGTCCTCCAAGCGCTCTACGAATACCTAGTCCTCAACACGTCCCCCAGCAAAGCCGCTAAAAAGTACGGGATAAACAAGACCCAGCTGAAGAGCACCGCCTACCAGCTCATGAGCAAGGGGAGGCCCGTTCTAGTTGTTAAACTCATGAAGCTGGCTTGGCCCTACATAATGGAGATAGAACCCTTGGTCGAGAACAACTACTGTAAGGCTTGCAACTCTGTGATCCACACCAATCACGCCGAACCGCACATAGCGGTTAGGCACCAAGAGTTGATACGGAAGACGGCCCTAGAGGTCGAGAGGAAGCTCAAAGAGGCCATCAAGGCGAAGAAGCAAGTGGCTCACGCTTGAGGAACACTCCGGTCTTTTCCCGCTTACACCCCCGTTTCACTTCCCTTTCGCGCTCAACTTCCGCTCCAAGTCTAAAGCTGCGTGGGGGCTGAGATGACCTACACCGTAGTAGCGCGCAAAGGGGACGAGCTGGCTTCCTTGACCGTTTCCCCCTCCCCGGGGGTAGGCAGGAGGGCCCTGTGGTGGGGCCCTAAGGGAGTGGTCGTGGTCCAAGGCTACTCTTCAAGGGAGCTCGCGAGGATGGCCTACGAAAGGATCGACGACCCCGAAGGGGCGCTGGAGGTGATACTGAAGGACCCTTTAGCGGGGTACCGCCAAGCGATAGTCGTCCCCCGGAGAGGAGAGGTGCAGAACTTCACAGGAGTGGGGACTCTGCCGGCCAAGGGGTTTATTAAGAAGAGGTTCGGAAGGTTGGAGTTGTACTGCATAGGCAACGGCTTGGCCAGTACCAAGGTCTTGATGTCTTCTTGCTCGCCGAGCTCGGAAGACGTACTCAAGGCGGTGTTCGAGGTAGCGCGCCTGGCCGAAGCTTATGGGGGCAACCGCTCCGGCTCAAAGAGCGCCGCCCTAGTCTACTTGGGCAACTTCAGTTTGTTCGAAGAAGTCTTGAGGTCAGAGTCGCCCGTCTCCAGCTTGTGGTCTCGACTGGTGGCGCCCACGCCCCTTTATTAACTCCGAGAGAGACCTATCACGCATCGGGTGGTCCAGAGGTGAAGAGGGGAACGGCGGACTTAGTTATAGTAGCTTTCGCCGTGACAGCCGCTACCTTGATACTGTCAATAATAATGATAGGATCCATGAACACTCAAATAAACCAAGTAGAGAAGCAAGTCGAACTGCTCAGTAAGAACTTAGACTCTATGAAGGCACAAGTTCAGACGTTGAAGGCTCAGCTCGAACAGCTGATAAAGTACAGCCCTCTCTACAACGGGTAAGGATTTAACTGCCCGGGTTGAGGCTTTTTTGGTGGGGAGTGTGAGCTTCTTCCTATCTTTTATAAAGAAGGAAATCGAGGCAACCTTGAAGGAGGTCGTGCTCCCCATAGAAGAACTAGAAAAGATATATTCTTTTAAAGATGCCTCTGACCTAGACTCCAAGGCCTTGGCAATCGCCAAGGCTCTGGGAGTGGAAGACGAGAAAGACTTGATTAACGCCATAAAGAAGGCCCTTAGCGGAAAAGGGCGTTGAAGAGGCTCCTGGGTTACATTTCCTCGACTGCTTGCGAGGACTCCTTGAAGTTACACATAATATTCGAGGGACCTATGAAGGATAAGCTGGAAAAAATGGGAGTAGAGGTAGTGGACGCCTCCGTAGACGCCATGGCGTTCGCCGACTTGCTCAGGAGCAAGGAGCCAGAAGAAGTCCTACTCATAGGAGTTAAGAAGAGGGGGAGGGCGCCGGGCTTTTACGTCTGGAGGCCGGAGGAGCTGAGGGTCGAGGACCTCTACGCCCTCTCCAAGCTGGCTCAAGCCACCCTCACCGGCTGGCTGGACGTGGACGCACTGATAGACGGGCTCCGGGTGTTCGCCCCTGAGTACTTAAAGAGAATAAGGGTTCTCGAGTGCGAGCCCCCTTGTGGTGACTGGGAGAGGGCGCTGGAGGAGGTACTGGGATGAAGAGGGCTCTGGTGCTGGGGCTCGGGAACAGGAACCTCGGCGACGACGCGGTGGGCAGCTGCCTCGCGGAGGCCTTGGCTAAGAGGGCCCGCGAGCCGGTTGAGGTGAAGGACGGAGACGACATGGGCTTAGGCTTGCTGGGCTTCTTAGAGGGCTACGACCTAGTGGTGTTCGTCGATGCCTCTCCGGACGTAGATGACGTAGAGGTATTCCTCATAGAGGCCGAGAGGGCAGAACTGGAAGAGGCGAGGGCGATGGTACAAGACAGTCACAAGGCCGGGCCCGTGGCGCTGGCAGTCCTAGCCAGGAAGTCGGGGCTCTTCAACGGGAAGGCATACTTCGTCGCTTTCAAGCCCGAAAGCCTGTGCTTCATGTGTAAGCCCAGCGAAGCCGCCTTGGAAAGGGCCTTGAGGGCCGCGGAGCTTACGAACAAGCTCCTGCAAAAGGAAGGCTTCCCCCCGTTCGACTTGAAAGACCTTCGGCTCGACCTAATTAGGAGTTGTGAGGAGTCCTCTGTCGAGGCGCGTTGGGTCGTTTGACAAAGGTCGTTTTGGACGCGGTGAAACCGATAAAGGGACCCAACATAGTCGACGTCTCCAAAGAGCTGGCGGACGTCGAAGGGGTGAGTAAGGTCTCCATAAGGGTGGACGAGGTTGACGTCGGGAGCATAACCATGACCATAACGATAGAGGGTGACAACATAGATTTTGACAAGGTTATGGAGGCCTTCGAGAGGTTGGGCGTAGTGATACACTCGATAGACGAAGCAGAGGCCGAGCCATGAAGTGCGCGGTCTGTGACAAGAGGGCCGTAGCGAGGGACTACACCGGAAGGCCGCTGTGTGAGGAGCACTTCGTGCAGAGCGTGGTCGAGAGGGCCGAGGAGGAGTTAGAGGGGGTAAACTCCAAACTCTTGCTAGCCGTGTCGGGCGGGAAGGACTCGTTGGTGCTAATGGATGTGGTGGCCAAGCTCCGGGACCCAAAAGACTTGGTGGCCGTGACCGTAGTAGAGGGGGCGCCGGGAGGGTACAGAGTGAAGGAAGCTCTGGTTGCCAAGAAATTTGCCGAAAAACTGGGTATAAGGCACATTACAGTCACCTTTAAGGAGCTCTTCGGGAAGAGCTTAGAAGAGATGGTGTCCAAGGGGAGGCTCAGCCCTTGTACTTACTGCGGCGTCTTCCGCAGGAGGGCCCTCGAGCTCCTCGCTAGGAGGCTGGGCGCCGTGGTGGCGACGGGACACACCTTGGACGACGAAGCCCACACAGCCCTCTTGAACTTGTTGAGGGGCTCTTGGGACGACCTCTTGAGGCTTAACTCGAAGAGCAGGGTAAAGCCGTTGAGGAGAGTTTACGAGAGGGAAGTAGCCGTGTACGCGTACATAAAGAAGCTCCCATTCCAGACCGAGGAGTGCCCGTACATGGTGACCAGGCCCTCCCTGAGGGGGAGGCTAAGGGAAGAGCTCTTCGAGTACGAGAGGGAGCGCCCGGGGACGCTCCTCAAGTGGAGGGAGCGGTTCGAGGGCTTGGGCGCGCCGGAGAGGCGCTTCAGCTATTGCGAGCGCTGCGGCTTCCCGACCTCACCCAACAGGAGGGTCTGCAAGGTCTGTGAGCTGGCAGAGGAGGTCGGCGCCTCAGTGCCCAGACTCGAGGACCATCTCCAAGTAAGTTTTCTCGACGACCTCGGCGTCGGGGAATAATCCCGCCAGCTCCTTGAGCTCCTCCGGGCTCGCCCCTTCTGACTCTATCTCGACGAAGTGTCCTAAGCCCTCGACGTAGTCCAGAGTGATGATGGCACCCTTTGCCTTCCAGTACTCCCTTTTTTTCCTTACAACAGCTACCGGCTTCAAGCAGAGCTTTTCTAAGAAGGCCTTCACCTTCTCGCAGCTGCCGACCTCGGTCTCTATCTCTTCCCTCCCCTTCACGCCCCCGACCACCTTCTTGGGGCCCTTGTAGGTCAGGAGGCAGCGGTCCCCTCTTCTCCTCAACCGGACAGCCTCGTCCGTTCGGGCGAAGTCCCTACAACACCCGCCGGAACAGTCAAAGTTGAAGTAAGTGTCCTCTTCTTCATCCTCGCTTAAGAACTCGGCGATCCTCCGGAGCACCTCTCTTGTCCGCTCGGGGTCCCTAACGCGGAGCTTGACCTCGAGCTCCAAGCCCGTCGCCGCCCCCACCTTCATCCTTTATAATTTAGCCTTTTGGGCGCGGAGGGGGTGAGAGAGGAGTGGCCTCCGAGAGCTCCTTTGCCAAGCCGCCCGTATGTACTAGCTGCGGAAGGTTGGTAGTGCCCTTAGAGAAGGAAGTGGGCGTTCACTTCCGGTGCCCCAACTGCGGAGAAGTGATCATCTGGCGTTGCCCCAAGTGTAGGAAACAGAGCAAACCCTATAGGTGCCCTCGCTGCGGCTTCGAAGGACCTTAAGGGGTGGTAACGATGGTAAAAGTATTGGTCGTAGCGAAGGTTTACCCGGACAGCGTGGAGAGGAACTTGGAAGAGATGGTTGAAAACATAAAGAAGAGCTTGCCCGAGGGGTACGAACTGCTCCAATACCAGAAGGTCCCCGTGGCCTTCGGTCTAAACTTGTTGAAGATCTATGTAGCCATGCCTGAAGAGACGGAAGGAGGTACCGAGAAGCTGGAGGAAGTGTTGAAGGGCGTAGAGGGCGTGAGTGAAATAGAGATAGAAACGGTACACAGGATGAGCTACTAACGCTTTTTGATATCACCGAAACGAGTACTTCCCTATATTAGGTTCGTGGCCCCCTGTCTCTTAGGGGCCGCCCGATGAGCTTAGCCCTCGCACGCGTAAGGGAGTTCTTGGAGGAGTACGGCGAGAGGGCGGCCCTCGTGCTCAAGGCTGCCCTCCAAGTTACTGACAAGTACAGGGCGGAGGGCAAGAACACCCTGGGAGACTTCGACTACAAAGGACTCGTAAAAACTTTGAAGTTAATGGGAGTCGAGTACAAGCCCTCCTTGCTCTTATCCAAGTTAGAGAAGGAGTATGGAATAATAGAGACTACCTACAAGTCCGGAAACCAACACTGGTGGAAGTTCGTAGAGGAGGACGCCGTAAGGGAGGCCTTGGAAGAGGAGGACGAATTGGAGGACCCCAAGCTGGTGATGCTGAAGGTCCAAGCGGCCGCCTTGGGGCTGGAAGAGGTGAAGGGGAAGCTCAAGCTCCTCCTCTCTAAGAAAAGGCTGAGCGCCTCGGACAAGAAATGGTTCAAGAGTTTCGCGTTCGAGACCCTCCCCCTAGTCGCGAAGCTCGCACAAGAAGTTATTGAGGAGGGCTACGAGGACCCGGAGCTCCTGGAGGCCTTGAGGGTTCTGAAGCTGTCCCTCAAGGTGGCGTCTAAGCTCAAATCTAAGGTCTCGCTGGACTTACCCTCTCTGGAGGTGGAGGAGTGAACTGGGAGCCCTTAGCTTCAGAAACCTTGGGAGTTAGGAGCATGGCCCTCAGAGTGGGGAGAATAGTAATTGATCCGTCCGCCTCGTTGGCCCCGAGGCGCTTCGGCCTTCCCCCACACCCCTTGGAGTGGGAGGCACTGAAGGAGGCCGCCGAAAGGATAGTTAAAGCTGTAGAGAGGAGCGAGGCGATAGTAATAACGCACTACCACAGAGACCACTACAACCCCGGCTGGCTCTACGATTACTCAGTTTACGACGGTAAGGTATTGTTCATCAAAGATCCTAAAAACAACATAAACGTGAGCCAGAAGATAAGGGCCCACAAGTTCTTAAAGACATTAGAGAGGATGAAAATAAAAGTCCGCGTATTGGTCGCAGACGGGAGGGAGTTCGAGGAGTTCGACCTCTCCTTCTCCCCTCCGCTGGTTCACGGAGAGCCCAAGTTAGGATACGTCGTGGCCGCTAGGGTGGGGAAGGTGTTGTTCACCTCAGACATAGAGGGAGGTGACAAGACCGCCAGGGAATGGGCCTCCTCCCAAGGAGCTGAGGAGCTCGTGGCTGACGGTCCCCCTCTGTACTTAAAGAAAGAGTTCGACCTCGAGGGTTTCAGAGAGTTCGTAAAGTCCTTCCCCTCAGCTGTGGTGGACCACCACCCGGCGAGGGAGGCCTCTTGGAGAGAGGCCTTGGGGCCAGTGAAGGCCTACTCCGACGCGCTGGGAGTGGAAGAGAGGCTCTTGGAGGCCAAGAGGAAGGACCTCTACGAGCTTTACCCCGTGGAGGAGCGTTGGTTCAAGGTTCGTTTCCGGGAGATGAGGTCTATCTATTTTACAGAAAACCCTATTAATTAGTGCACTAAAGCTCGAGCGGCGACCAGTCGGTGCCCGCCGTAGTCAGAGTACCTCTCTTCGTAGACGACTTAGTGATGGTAGGGATAAACTACAAAGCGTCGGGGAAGGAGCTAGTCGAAAAGGCGCAGTTCCCGAACCCGCTGGCAGCCTACTCGGCGATCAGCAGGATACCGGCCGTGAGGGAGGTGGTCCTCCTCCAGACTTGTAACAGGGTGGAGGTGTACGCCATAACGACAAACAAAAAGGCCACGATAGAATCGATCAAGAGCCTCATTGAGGTGCGAGCGGGAGAGCCGATACCGGACGAGAAGTTCGTCGTGCACTACGGCACCGACGCCGTCAGGCACTTGTTCCGCGTCGCCGCGGGCCTGGAGTCCATGGTCTTGGGGGAGCCGGACATACTGAGGCAAGTGAGGGAAGCAGCGGAGTTCGCCGCCAGAGAAGGGTACATGGGTAAGTCATTGAAGTTGACCTTCGAGAACGCCGTAAGGGTCGGCAAGAGGGTCAGGACAGAGACGGCTCTGGGGAAGGGCAGCATAGGGCTACCGTCAGCATCAGTAAAGCTCTTGGATGAGTTAATCGGGTTAGAGGGGAAGAAGGTGTTGGTGGTCGGCGCCGGGATGGCCGGGAGGGTAATAGCAGTAAACGCGGCGAAGAGAGGAGCAAAAATAATTATAGCGAACAGAACGTTAGAGAGGGCAAAGGAGCTGGCCGAGGAGGTGGGCGGAGAGGCCTACCCCTTGGAAGAGCTCCCCCGGCTGTTGAGAGAGGTAGACGCCGCAGTGGTGGCCATCGGAGGGGGGAGCAAAGTGATAACGAGGGATATGCTGTCCGACGTGAAGAGGAGGTTAGTAATAGTGGACATCTCCGAGCCCCCCGCCGTGGACCCCGGCGTCTCCATGAACCCCTACGTAATATACAAGGACATCTTGGCCGTCGCGGAAGTGGCTAACAGAGGGCTGGAGAAGAGGAAGTCGGAAATAAAGAAAGCAGAAGAAATAATAGAATCCGAGTTGAACAAGTTCGTAAATTACGCCCAGAGGGTCCTGGCCGACAAACTCCTAAAGGAGTTGATGGAAAAGGTAGAACAAGTGAGAATAAACGAGCTCTCGAGGGCAATGGTAAAAGTGCCCCAAGACTACGTGGAGGTCCTCGACAAGATGACCTCGTCCCTAATAAGGAAGGTCTTGAAGGATGTAATTCTAAAGGTAAGAGAGGCCGCTAAGAGGGGAGATCTGATCACGCTGAGGATAGTTGCAGAGATCTTCGACTTGAAGGAGTCCCTAAATAACATAGAAGTAATATATGACTACAACGGGACGGGACAAGCGCTAGAGAAGAAGCTCGAGCTTTAACCTCCGCGAGCGCCGGCGAACGGGCGCGCCCCTTGTGGAGAGTAGCCGTGGACGTCGGCGGCACGTTCACTGACCTTTTCGCCGTGGGTCCTAAGGGATATGAAAGGGTCAAGGTGCTTTCCACACCGAAGGCGCCCGAGAGGGGCGCCTTAGCCGCGGTGAGGGAGTTCCTCCGCAAGGCCGGGGTCAAACCCGAAGAAGTTGGTATAATAGTCCACGCCACCACGATAGCCACGAACGCGTTGCTCGGACAAGAGGGCTTGAAACTAGGCGAGGTCAGCTTGGTGACCACCAAGGGTTTCGAGGACGTTATAGAAATAGCGCGACAGTCCAGGCCGGCCCTCTACGACTTCGCCGGGAGGAGGCCCAAGCCCTTGGTCCCCCCGGAGCTGCGCTTCGGGGTAGAGGAGAGGACCTCTTGGGACGGGAAGGTCTTGAAGGAGGTCGACGAAGCTGAGCTGGCCTCCCTCGCCCAGAAGCTCCGGGGGACGGTGGCGGTCTGCTTTCTACACAGCTACTCCAACCCACACAACGAAGCCAAAGCTAGGGACGTGTTACGCAAATTGGGCTTCGAGGTCGTAACTTCCCATGAGTCAGTAATGGAGATGAGGGAGTACGAGAGGTCCAGTACGACCATAATAAATGCCGCCCTAAAGCCCGTGGTCAGCTCGTACCTCCTCAAGTTCCGCAAGGGGTTGGACGAACTCGGAATAAGGGCTCCGCTCATGGTGGTGGCCAGCTCTGGGGGGCTGGTGGACGAGGAGGAGGCGAAGGCGAGGCCAGGCCAGCTGATCGAGAGCGGGCCGGCGGGAGGGGTCGTCGGGGCAGCCGCTTACGCGGCCGAGCTGGGGGTGGAAGAGGCCTTGGCCTTCGACATGGGCGGCACGACCGCCAAGGCGAGCGTGGTGGTAAGAGGCCGGCCTGCCTTGGTTCACGAGTACGAGGTCGGCGGGAGGGTCCACGCCGGCAGGGTGGTAAGGGGTTCCGGCTACCCGGTTAGGTACCCCTTCGTGGACGTGGCCGAGGTCTCCGCGGGTGGGGGCACTGTGGCTTGGGAGGAGGGAGGGGTCCTCCGAGTGGGGCCCGAGTCGGCGGGCGCCGACCCAGGGCCTGCGTGTTACGGCAAGGGCGGGAGGAGGCCTACGGTGACGGACGCTGACCTCTTGTTGGGTAGGTTGCCCGAAGAGCTCCCCACCGGACTGAGGCTCAAGAGGGACTTGGCCCTCGAGGCCTACTCCGAACTCGCCCGGAGGCTCTCAGCCGAGCCCTTAGAGGTGGCCGCCGCTGTGATAGAGGCCATCACGGAGGAGATGGCCAGAGTGGTAAGGGTTGTGACCGTCGAGAGGGGGATAGACCCCTCCGGCTTAATCATGATCGCATACGGGGGCATGGGGCCCCTCCACGGCCCCGAACTGGCGGAGTTCTTGGGGATGAGGGAGGTCCTCGTGCCTCCTGGAGCGGGGGTCTTCACAGCCGTTGGCATGCTCTTCGCAGACGCGGTCTACAGCGCCTCCAGGACCCTCAACGCTTCCGTGGAAGACGACTTGGAGTCCGCCTACTCCGAGCTTGAGGGCGTAGCAGTCTCGAGGATGAAGGCGGCTTCGATGGAGCCTGACGAGGTGTTGAGGACCGCCGAAGTGCGCTACGAGGGCCAAGGGTGGACCGTGGAGGTGCCAGTGCCCAAGCCCTACTCTTCCAACGCCGTGAAGAAAGCTTTCGAGGAAGAACACGTGAAGAGGTACGGCTTTACTCTGGATTCGGAAGTTATAGTGGAGACCGCGAGGGTCTACGCTATCCACAAGTCGCCGAAGGTGAGGGTCAAGGTTCCCCCCACGGGGCCGGAGCCCCTCTGGGACGGAGAGGCTTGGTTCTTGGGACGGGGCTGGAAGGAGGCGAGGGCCTATAGGAGGTTCGGCGAGGGGGAGGTGAAGGGACCGGCCCTCATAGTTGACTACGACTCCGTGACGCTAGTGCCCCCGGGCTGGAGAGCCAAGGCCTTGGGGGACGGGAGCTTATTGCTCAAAAAAGGGACTTAACTCACTTGAGGAACCACTCCAAGGGAACCGTGGCAACGCCCTTGCCCAAGCTACCGGCCGTGGCGGCCGCGACGTAGCCTCCTCCCTTAGCTAAGCTGTACACGTCGGCTACGCCGACCGCCACCTTGGTAGCCCCATTCTCGATCAACACAATGCCCATGTTGGTCCCGCGGAGCCCGACTATCGCTTTGTCGGGAGAGAGGGCGACGACCGCGCAAGCCTTGCCCTTCTCCGGCGTCCAAGCGAACACCGTAACGTTGCCCGCGACGCTGAAGGCCTTCAAAGTACCGTTGTGAATGTAGAACACTATGCCTCCGGAGTAGTCCGCGTCGGCGACGCTGACGTTAGTTAGGAGCCTCGCGGCCCCGTTCTCGTATAAGTAGAGGCCCTCGTTGCCGTAGAACAGCAACGCCTCGCCTCCCTTTACCTCGGGGGCGGGGGCCTTCATCTCCTTGACCAAGATCATACTAGTGCCGTTCAGCTTGAAGAAGTAAGCTTCGAGGCCCTTCTCGTCGCGAACCGTCAACACGACTGTGCCGTTATAGTAAGCGCAGCCGAGCGACGTGCCCGTTAATGAGGGATAGCTCTCGTTGCCTATGACTATGTCTTCCACAGGGTAGTAGGTGTTGTTAATCACTAGGACTAAGTGAGTCAAGTTGTCTGCAGAGGTACTCGCCAAGAAGCCTTGGGGTAGCGCGGTTACGCAGGTCACGTTCTCGCCTAGGTTAAACTGGGCGGCCGTGAGGCCGCTGCTCGCGTTGAGCAAGTACAGCAAGGGGCCTTGTGAGGCGACTACCAAATCGCCGTTGGCCGCTAGGGAGTTTATCAGTCCTATGAGGAAGAACGCGCCGTACACCACTTTTCCCTACGGGTGGAGCAAAGGGGGGACGAAAAAATCTACGAGATTGGACGCGCCGGAAAGGCCCTCATTCGGCGAGCGCCTCTGCGGGCTGCGTCTCCTTTTCCATTAACTCCTTGGGCGGATAACCCAACTCCTTGAAGAACGTCTTAGTTTCGTTATCTAAGGAATCCAACTTGTCCTTGATGGCGTAGTAGAGCTTCTCCAAAGCGGTGTAAGCCCTGCTGGACAGCTTGCTCTTGAACCAAGTTATGTCCTTGGCGTTTCCTACCTGGTCGCTGAAGTCGTAGTTCCAGTACTCGTCCTTTGTTCTGCCAGTTATCAAGTACTCGAACTCTAGCAACAAGGTACCCCTAGGTATTATGTAGTCGCCGAAGCCCTCGAGCATGTTTATTATTTGTCTCTTTATCTTGCTCAAGTTCCTTATACCGGCCAGCTTGTTGGGGCTCGGCCTTATCTTTATAACTTGAAGTATTCCGAGAAAAGTCATCATCAAGCTCAAGTCGCTGACGGGCTCGTACCAAGGCCTCCCCTCGACGCCCTCTATCGCCGGAGTTCTGTTCAGCACTTGTCTGGCAAGCAACAGGTTGTACGGGCTGGCCTCCTTGAACTTGTCGAGCAAGGCCAGTTGACTCAAGCTGCTCACTTGGGTGACGCCGAACATAGTGTGCCTGGCCGGCGTAGTCACCATCAAGTTGACATAGAAGCTGAACATCAAGGCCGCGGAGGGGTCGTCCTTGAGGACTTCGTAAACGAACTGGCTCACTGGAGTTCTTCTAACTGCCAAGCTGGTAAGCCTGCTGGGCACCTCGTCGTAGGAGATGACCTCCAGCACGTTGAAAGCTTCGAGGACCCTTAAGTAGTACAAGAGATCGGTCATGCCGAAGTTCTTGAGGCTTGGATACTTGTCGCCTAACCTATCAACGTGAGTCATTCCGCCCAACATATCTGAGAGCCTGACTCCCTTGCTGTAGGGCTCGTCCGCGTTTACTAGGAGGTCTCGGTAGAACTCTAGGAAGCCCCTGATGTTGCTAAGCTTCCCTTGGGCGGCGGCAATCACTTCTTTGAACCTTTTGGGCGTCCAGAGTTCAGGGCTTAACGGTATTACTAACATCTTCCTCCTCCCCGGACGTTTCTAAGCTGAAAGGGGGATAAAAATAACTACGCCCAGACCCGCTGCCTACCTTTACGCTCCCTACACGTCGCAGTTGCTCTTGAACGACGCCGCGTCCTTTTGAAAAACCCTTAAAGCGGGTACGCCGCCGCGGGGCCGAAGGTTTGTACGCTTCCTACCGACGCTCTTGCCCCTCGTGCGGAGGGGAGATAGAAGACGTCAACTTGGCTTTAGGACTGCCTTGTGACAAGTGCTTAAGGGCGGCGAGGCTCGAGGACCTAAAGCTCGACCCCTCGAAGAGGTGGTCGCCCTCAGTGCGAAAGAGGTTGGCGGAGCTGGGCGGCCCCTTAGGGGAGAGCTTGAAGCTCCAGGAAGAGCTGGGGGCCTTGGAGAAAGCCTTCCGGGAAGCGCTGGGGGCCTCCATGTGGAGCGCCCAGAGGGCCTGGGCCCTAAGGGCCTTGAGGGGGGAGAGCTTCTCCATAGTAGCTCCTACGGGGATGGGCAAGAGCACCTTGGGCGCCCTCCTATCCGTATACTTAAGTTATAAGAAAAAGAAGAAGAGCTACGTAGTAGTCCCGACCACGCCCCTCGTGGACATGATGTTTAAAAAAATATCCGCCTTTGCAGAGGCTTTCGGCGTCCGCGTGGTTTACTTCCACTCTAAGATGAGTCCCTCACAAAAGAAGGAGATGAAGGAAAGGCTAGCCTCGGGAGACTTTGACGTCCTTATAACTACTTCTAGATTTCTAATAAACAACTTAGATTTGCTAAAAAAATACGAGTTCGGGTTCGTTTTCGTAGACGACGTCGATTCCGTGTTGAAGAGTCCCAGAAACGTGGACAGGATATTAATGGTATTGGGTCTCGACGAACTTGACATTAAAAGGTTAGAGGAGGTAGACGCGGAGCTCTCCCGGAAGGCGCGGGTGCTGAGCAAGACTCAAGACTTACAGAAGAGGTACCAGTTGTTAAAGGAAATAAAGGAACTGGAGGAAGAGTTAGACTCCTTAAAGAAGAAAGTTAGGGGGAACTTGATAGTTAGCTCGGCCACAGGGAAAGCGAGGGGGAACAGGGTAAGGCTGTTCACCAGCTTGTTGGGCTTCACCCCGGGAGGGGTGGGGGAAGGGCTGAGGAACGTTGTGGACTCCTACTCCCGCTCGGCCGACTTCGTGGAGGTAGTAAAAAAGCTGGGCAAGGGCGGGTTGGTCTTCGTGCCGGCGGACCTCGGAACGAAAGGCGCCGAGGAGGTGGCAAAGGCCTTGAGGTCCGCCGGGGTGACCGCAGAGGTGGCGACCTCTGAAAAGACCGACGTAATTAAAGATTTTGAAGAAGGGAAGGTAGAGGTATTGGTGGGCGTTGCCACCCACTACGGGGTGTTGGTGAGGGGCATTGACTTGCCCCACGTGGTGCGATACGCGGTCTTCGTCGGCGTGCCCCGGTTCAAGTTCAAGCTGAAGCTGGAGGATCCAACGCCAACGACCATTTACCGTCTGTGCTCCTTAGCCGTCAAGTTCTTCGAGGACTGCGCCCCCCTCCACGCAAGGCTCCGCAAGTGGCTCCAGAGGCTGGGACCCGCGGGGCTGCGGGAGGTGGAGGAGGCCCTAAAGGAGGGCAAGGCCGACACCCCGGCCGCTAGGGACTTCATGGAAGCTTATAACAAGCTGAAAGAAATAATAGAGAAAACGGACTTCATTGATAAACTTAAGGAGTCCGGCGAAGTTGACGTAGTGGAGGAGGACTCCTTATACGTCTTGGTTCCAGACGCGGCAACTTACTTGCAGGCTTCTGGGAGGACCTCTAGGCTTTACGCAGGAGGCGTAACCAAAGGTTTGTCCGTAGTGTTGGTAGACTCAGAGCCCCTCTTTAGAGGCCTAAAGAAGAGGCTGGCGTGGGTAATAGAAAGGTGGGAGGAGTTCGAGTCCCTCAACTTGAACGAACTCCTCGAGAAGATAGATGATGACAGGAAAAGGGTTCTGAAGGTTATAAAGGGGGAGCTCAAGGTTGAGGAGGTCCAAGACTTAATGAAGACCGTATTGATGATAGTTGAGTCACCCAACAAGGCGAGGACCATAACGAGCTTCTTCGGGCGTCCGAGCGTGAGGCAAGTGAAGGGCGTAAGGGTCTACGAGGTAACCCTCGGGGACAAGCTCTTGTACGTCGCCGCCAGCGGGGGCCACGTCTGCGACTTGGTGGAGGAGGCGGACGTTTGTGACGAGGAGCCTTGTATATTCTTCGGCATAAGGGTAAAGGACGTGCCGGAGGAGGTGTTGAGCTCCATAAAGCGGTGCGCCGTCTGTGGGTACCAGTTCTCCGAAGACGTCCGCGAGTGCCCCAGGTGCGGTTCGCCCTTCATAAAAGATTCCAAGGAAGTAATAGACGGATTAAGGGAGTTAGCGCAAGAAGCGGATGAGGTTCTAATCGGAACGGACCCCGACACGGAAGGTGAGAAGATTGGTTGGGACGTGAAGAACTTGATATCTCCCTTCGCAAATAAAATAAGGAGAGCCGAGTTTCATGAGATAACAAAGAAGGCTATCTTGAATGCGTTGAACAACCCAAGGGAGTTCGATATAGGCTACGTGTGGTCCCAGATGGTCAGGAGAGCGGAGGACAGGCTGACGGGCTTCACGCTCAGTCCTAAGCTGTGGTTCGAACTATGGCCGAAACTATGTGAAATGTCCAAGGAGTTGAATAGGAGGCTGCTTGGTTGTCCGCTAACAAGGAACTTGTCGGCGGGGAGGGTGCAGACGCCCGTGCTAGGGTGGGTAATCCAGAGGTACGAGGAGTACATCATATCTAAGAAGAAGTTCTATATAATAAAGTTCGACGGCCGTGAAATCGAGTTCTCGGAGGACGAGGTGAGTCACTTCTCAAAGAAACTATCAGTAGATAGAAAGGTCAAGATAGTCAAGGTAGAGGAGTCCGTGGAGGAGCTAAAGCCCTTGCCCCCCTACACGACCGACACCATGCTCGAGGACGCCTCCAAGCTGGGCTTGGACCCTTCAAAGACCATGAGGATAGCCCAAGACCTCTT
>NZ_JBWNMZ010000013.1:0-5921 GCF_056435145.1 Ignicoccus sp. | reverse complement strand
CCCTTAAAAGGCTTTCGTTCTACCGCTTCCTTACAATTCCCAGCTATTTTTCTCTCCATTTAAGAAATTTTCCTCTGCCCTTACCCCCAAGGCCTTGGGCGTTCCCATGAAAAGATATAAGGGGGTTGAGAAATGAGAATAGTAATGGTACGGTTTCGAATATAGCGTGTTCCCACGGGCTCAATGAGGACAATGGAAATGAGGAGTGAGAAAAAGTTGATTATTTGTAATACAAAATTAATTAAGTCATATTTGGTGCTATATTCTTGCCGGAACCCGCCTACAAGGAGACGACGTTGGAGGTAAGGGAGGGAGACTTGGTTGTGATATACATAGACAGGAGAAGGAAGAGGTTGGTAAGAGTTGTTAAGGGAAAAATCTTTGGGAGTGACTTAGGCGTCTTGAAGCTTGACGATATAATAGGCAAGAGGTATGGCGAGAGCGTGGATCTCAGTACGGGCGCTAAGGCGTATATCCTCAAACCTACGCTAGAGGACGTCTTGTTCTCATTTAAGAGAAGGACTCAAGTAATCTACCCGAAGGACTTGGGCTTGATGGCTGTGAAGCTCGGAGTCGGACCGGGGAAGGCCTGTTTGGAGGGAGGCTCGGGGTCAGGCTTCGTGGCGGCTACCTTGAGGTGGTTCGGCTGCGAGGTCGCGTCCTTTGAAGTTAGGAGGGAACACTTACACATCGCCAAAAGGAACTTGGAGGAGGTAGGGTTGGATGTAACCTTCGTCAAGGCGTCTATAAGAGAAGCCCCGGAAATTTTCGGTGAGGAGCGCTTCGATGCAGCGGCGATCGACGTGGGGGACCCTTGGGAGTACGTGGACGGGATCTGGAGGGCCCTCAAGGGCGGCGCCCCGGCGGCTTTCTGGCTCCCCACATACAACCAACTCGAGAAGTTGAAGGAAGCGTCACGGGGCAAGTTCGTATGGATGGAGAGCGTGGAGGTTAGCGAGAGGAGGGTTAAGGTAGAGAAGGGCGCCACCAGGCCCGAGCAGACAGGGATAACCTTCACGGGCTTTTGGGCGTTCCTCAGGAAGGTGTACTGAATATTATCCCCATTAATAAGTTTTCATCAGAAAGCTCTTTATCTCTTATATGAGATCATTCTCGAGTGCTTTCCCTTAAACCTTCGGAAAGACCCCCTCGACCCCAAGGACTTCTCACTTTCGGTGTTTCTCATTTATTGTCAAAAGTGATACTGCACAAGTATCCTTCGGTGGGAACCGCGCTACCCAGGTGGGTTTGGGACGAGCTGAGGGCCACCGCCGGGGAGGCGGTGGTCCACACGCGGGGCTGGGACTGGCAGCTCTTGCAGCCCCGTTATAGGGCGAGGCCGAGCGTGAGCGACCTAACCAGCCCTTGCCCTACTAAGAGAGACGTGTACTTGAGGAAGATCCTAGGAATAAGGGTTGAGAACAAAGCAATGAACAGGGGGAAAGCCGTTCACGAGGCCTTCATGGCCCCCTTTAAGGGTGTGGAGCTAGAGACTCAGGACCCCCTCTTGAAGAGGGTTTACGAAGAGGCGAAGGTTAGGAAGGCGGCCGCAGAGGAGGAGGGCATACCCGTCAAGGTGGAGCCCGAAATACCGGGCCTTTCCATAGGCCTCTCGAGCTCCCTCAAGCCGGACTTCTTAGTGGGGTTTATACCGGTCGAGGTGGTTTACGGTAATGGCCTCGAGCGGAAGAGGTTGGCCGTTACCGGTTACGCATTGGCCTTAGAGTCTTGGATAGGTCACCCTGTAGACGTGGGCATAGTGGTGAGCGTTACCGACAAGAAGACTTACTGGAACGTGGTCAGGATACACGAAGGGTTGAGGAAGAGGTTCGTAGAGGTGAGGGACGAAGTTGCGAGGATCTTGAGCGAGAAGGAAGACCCGGGCGAGCCGGAGGAGTGTCCGAAAACTTGCCCCTTCTTGGAGGTGTGCAAGAAGTGAACGCCTTCGTGATCTCAGAGCCGGGAAAGTTGTTCGTCAAGGACGGGGGACTTGCCTTCGTCAACTCTAGGGGGGAGGTAACTTACTTGGCGAACTTGTACGACGTTATAATATTGGCTACATCAAAGGTCTCCGTTACGGGGGCCGCCCTCAGGGCCATGGGGAGGCTCGGGGTAGACTTGGTCGTCTTAGAGTGGAACGGCAGGCCTTCGGGAAGGCTCTCTTCGCCCGTGCCGAACAAGAGCGCCAGCACGCGACTCAGACAGTACGAGGTCATATTGAAGGGGGAAGGGTTGAATTATGTCAAGCCCATCATAATTAGAAAGATAACCGAACAAGGAAGGACTTTGAGGTACTTCGCAAAGACGAAGAGGTTCAAATGGCTCAGGGAGGCCAGCTACGAGCTGGAGAAGCTCGCGCTCGACGCCTCATCCGCGAAGTCGCCGGAGGCGCTGAGGGCCGTGGAGGCTCAGGCAGCGAAGCTCTACTGGGGGCTGCTCTCGGAAACCTTCCCGGATTTCCCGGGGAGGGAGCACGAGGGCTGCGACCCCTACAACTCTTCAATTAACTATTCCTACGGGATCCTCTACTCCTACGCATTCAAGGCATTGAGCGTAACGGGCTTGGACCCCTACGCGGGGCTCTTCCACACGATTAAGAGCGGGAGAGAGGCCTTGGTCTACGACTTCTCGGAACAGTTCAAGCCCTTAGTAGATAGGAGGACTTTGCTATCGGCACCGAAGCTGGAGGTTCACAACTGTTCTCTGACCTACGCCTCCAGAAAGGCTCTTGGGGAAGAGGTCAAGGAATTCTTGGAAAGGTGCGACAAGGCCTTGCTGGCCGAGGCGTGGAGCTTGGCCAGTTCGATGAGAGAGGGAAAGGAGTACGTCCCGGGGTGGAAGGGGTGTACGTAATAGTTTTTTACGACGTGAGAGACGACGGGAAGAGACTAAAGATTATGAAGAGGTTATTGGCATTGGGCTTCTCTAGGCTCCAGAAGAGCGTTTACGTAAGGAAGGGGAGTAGAGGAGATGCTAAGGATGCATTCAACGCTACAGTCAAGTACCTAGGGAATGAAGATAGACTCTTCATCATAGTTGTGAGTGACAAAGAGTTCCGGGAGGCGTGGAGGGTTGAAGGGGAGGCTGGTTAACGCCTACGCCCTCTGTCCGGCTTTCGCTTACTTCAAATACCACTTCCCCGAGCCCCCGACTCCCTCCATGGAGTTCGGGAAGGAGTTGGACGTAAGGGAGTTAGTAGAGAAGTTCGTGAGGCCCGAGTGCGAAGTGAAGTATCAAGTGGACTTGAGGGGGAAGCTAGGTTCCGGGAGGGCGGACGCGCTGCTCGTGTGCGAGGGACGGCTAGAGGTGATTGAAGCGAAACTCAGCGAGGGCTTCAAGAAACAGCAACTCGCCCAAGCGGCATTTTATTGTTTGTTGGCGGAAGAGCAGTTCGGACTCCCTTGCAAGGCACTCTGGCTCTGTTCCTCTGAACGGTGCGAGAGGAGATCCTTCAGCTTTTCCTTGAGGGAGCACGTGAAAGGGTTGTTAGAAGAGCTTTGGAGAGGGATTTGGAGGGCTTGCCGAAGGGCAAGCCCTCTAGATATTGCAACTACTGCAAGTACTCGGGCTTGTGTCCTTGGAAAGTCTCGCAATGATGTCGCAGACCTCTTGAAATGGCTCCTCGAGCCCCTCCCGGACGCGCTCCAAGGTCAACCCCCTCTCCTCTAACGCCCTCCTGACGTAGCTGCTGGGCTTCTGGGTGCTGTCGGCCCTCCTCGCGAGGGTGGCGGCGACGCTATCTGCCAAGCTCAAGAACCCTGCCAGCACGAAGCCCTTGCCCAACAACGCCTCTTTGTCCTCTAACTTCCGTGCTCTGTCATCTATTTTGCTAATGTTGGCTTTGGTCCCCCTCAGCCCTTTCAGCTCCGGCAACAGCTCGCCCAAGAGTCCGACGTCTCCCAAGGGAGCGATGTAGTCCTTACACTCTTCCAACTCCCTCATGGCGTGGTGGTGTCTCAACACTGCGTAGAACACGGCGTCGCGGTCCGGCTTCGTTCCCTCGAACAGGCTGTGCAGCTCCAGAACTACTTTGGCGGAGAGCACCTCGTTGCACTTGAATGACAGCTTGCCGTTTTTCCCAGACTTCTTAAGCTTTTCATACTTTTTTAACACTTCTTCGTTGGCCTTTCCTACGTCGTGTAACAAGGCCGCAACTACGAACTCCTCTACCAAGTTGTGTAGTTCGAGTTCGTCCTTGAATATTAGCAAGCCGACGGCGGCCGTCTTGAGGCTGTGCTCGCAGAGGCCCTCGAAGATTACCTTTCCCTTCCTAACTTCGTAATAGGCAGGCACGTCACTGGAGGTCAACTTTCAACCCCCAACCCTTTATGTATGAATTCTCCGGAACCTCAACCACCAAGCCCAAGGCTCCGTAATCCTTAAGGAGCTTCGAGTAGACCTTACAAGCGTTCTTCTTGTCCAAGCTTTCCAGGAGGTAATTTGCCTTACTACCCAAGGACTCTTCACCCTCAAACTTCACTACCTTCAAGTCCCTCGCCTCCAGCCCCCTCTCGTAGGCGTACGCGAGCCAACTCAAGGAGACCTCCAACCTCTCCTCCCCGGCCCTGAGCTCTATCAGCGCCGAGTCCCTCACGAAGGAACACAGCTCGTCCAAGAGGTTCTTTATACCCTCTATGTCGGGCAGAGGTGTCATCGCCGCTTCTGCCAGAATACTCTCAACCTTGTAGTACTTAGGCTTACCCTCGAGTTCGTTTATCAATTTCAGAAAGGTCTTCCCGCTCTCCGTGTCGTCCAGCTCCCTCCACTCTATTCCGTCTTCTACCTTAATTCTTTCAAAGGCCTCCAAGGACTCGCGGTAGTAGGGACCCTTCGAGGGCTTTAGCACGGTCACCTTAGCCTCCTCGCACCGCCTCGACCTGCAGAGCCTCCCGGCCCTCTGGGCCAGCGAGCTAACGGGCGCTGCCTCCGTTATCAAGCGCGTTGCGCCAACGTCAACCCCCGCCTCTATCACTTGGGTGTTCACCACGACCTTAGCCTTCTCTATTCTTTCTACAGCCTTTTTCTTGTCCTCCTCGCTCAGTCTCCCGTGGACCAGCACTAAGTCGTCGCCGAAGTGCGTCGAGAGGAGCTTGGCCGCCTCCACTGCTCTCTTAACTGCGTTGGCCACTATCAACACCTTTCCCGACATTGCTTCGTCAATAATATCGTTCAGGTGGTTCGAGAGGTAGTCCAACAACTCCTCCCCCCTCGCTTCGGTCTTCCAGCGAATGTCTGAGGAGAAGTCCTCAACCCTCACAATTTTATTATTAATTTTCGAGTCCTTATAGCACTCCTTGCATACGGCCACTACTTTGGTCTCGGGGCCCATCTTCCTAGCTATTTTCCTCAGTTCGTATTCCGGCAAGGTAGCGGTGGCTACTAACACCTTCGTCCCCAAGCCCTTGGAGAGGTGACCGAGGATCTCTAAGGAGGCGTGGAGGAAGTCCCTCCCAACAGTCCCCTTCTCGGTCCAAGGCTCGGATAACAAGTGAGACTCGTCAAAGACCACTAACGATGAGAACAAGTTGGCCCTCGGATACTCGTAGTGACCATAGCTGTACTTCAACAGCCACCCGAGCTCTGCCGGGAGGAGTCTCATCAAGTTCAGAGACAAGTAGTCTATTGTGGAAACTACCCTCCGGCCGCCCAAGTATGGACACTTGCCCTCCATCTTAATGCCGGAGGCGTGGCACGCCTCTCCGTACTCGCGGAGCAAAAAGTTGAGCTGTGGGCCGGGCACGAAGGAGGGGGCCCTTGTTTGGAGCTAAGGGTCCCCAGTCCCTTCGACAGCGCGCTCGAGGCCCGGGTCTACGCGACGTTGGCCTTGAGGGGCGAAGCCAGTTTGGATGAGCTCAGCAAGGAATTGGGTATAAACAAGAAAACTTTGTGGAGCGTATTGGACAAGCTTGAGAAAAACGGTT
>NZ_JBWNMZ010000012.1:0-39363 GCF_056435145.1 Ignicoccus sp. | reverse complement strand
CGGTCAGAGGGCCGGAGGTGTTGAGCAAGTGGGTGGGCGAGAGCGAGAAGGCGATAAGGGAGATCTTCCGCAAGGCCAGGCAAGCGGCCCCGACTATAGTGTTCTTCGACGAGATTGACAGCATCGCGGCGAGGAGGGGTAAAGACGTAAGCGGTGTGATAGACAGGATAGTTAACCAACTGTTAACGGAAATGGATGGTATAGAGCCGCTCCAGAGGGTCACCGTCATAGCCGCGACCAACAGGCCTGACCTCTTAGACCCCGCCCTCTTGAGGCCCGGAAGGTTCGACAGACTAATCTACGTCCCGCCGCCGGACAAGAAAGCGAGACTGGAGATACTCAAGGTTCATACAAGGAGAATGCCGCTGGCGGAAGACGTAGACTTGGAGAAGCTCGCCGAAATAACCCAAGGCTACACCGGGGCTGACTTAGCGGCGCTCTGCAGAGAGGCAGCACTGATCGCTCTAAGAGAAAACATGAAGCCCGTCCCGGTAACTATGAAACACTTCGAGAGGGCAATGAAGTCTGTAAAACCAAGCTTGAAGAGAGAGGACATATTGAGGTACGAGAGGCTCGCAGAGGAGGTAAAGAGAAGCGCTATTTAGCGCCCCTTTTACAAGGGGGGTTATTAGGGTCATCGACCTTTATTTTCAATTTCAGACACATGTTGGTCAGTTCAGAGTAGAATATGCATTCATGACACGTTCGAGCCTCTTCGGGCTTCTTAAAGCCCCCGGGAGAGGGGGACGCTCCTTCCCTCGCGGGCTCTCGATGCGTAGGGACCTTCTCGGGGGCCTCTTCGGCCCTTCTGCTAGCCTCGACCTTCTCCTTCTCCTGGGCGTATTGACGATAAATTGGACACCTCTGATAGTGGTCGGAAGTACACGGATACTTAAGCGGCGATACCTTCTGGTTTATCAGCTTACAAAAGACGGCGAATCCCCTCTTTTCGCCATAAGGACACTTGACTACCAACTTCGGGCCCATTAGACATCCTTTGGCACAAATTATAAAGAGATTACTGAGCGCGACTGTGTCCATTCAACTAAAAAGTCCAGTAACGCGTGAGCTTACAACGGCGTGAAACATTGCTAAAGGCAGATGTAGTATCTGCAATACTAGAGAGGTTGAGGAAAGCAGGTTACCACGTCGTCGGGTCCCACAGCGCAGTAAAGAAGTGTCACTGGACCCACGAAGCCCTAACCGAGAGGAGGTTCTGCTATAAGTGTAAGTTCTACGGCATAGCTTCCCACCGATGCTTACAAATGACTCCCGCCGTCGTATGGTGTTGGCTCCGCTGCTTACACTGCTGGAGGGCGGAACCCGGAGACTTAGGGCTTCGATGGGACGACACCAAACTGCCAACGGTTGACGACCCAGCCTTCATAGCCGAGAAAACCATAGAAGAGCAGAAGAAAATAATCAGTGGCTACAAGGGCCATCCCAAGGTTGATCCAAAGATGTTTGAAGAAGCAATGGACCCAAAGCACGTAGCTATAAGTTTGTCAGGAGAACCGACTTTGTACCCAAGGCTCTCAGAACTAATCGAGGAGTACCACAAGAGAGGGATGACTACGTTCTTAGTAACCCACGGCGTCAGGCCGGACGTCCTGGCGGAGCTGGACCCAGAGCCCACCCAACTCTACTTGAGCTTAGAGGCGTGGGACGAGAAGAGCTTCAAAGAGTTCAATCGTCCGGTGTTGCCAGGACTGTGGAATGCTGTGCTCCGGAGCTTAGACATCTTGCCCAGTTTTTCCTCTCCCACAGTGATTAGAATAACCTTAGTAAAGGGCTTTAATGACCACGAGAGGGCGTTAGAGGGGTTGGCAAGACTCGTGGAAAGGGGTTACCCGACATACGTAGAAGTTAAGGCCTACATGAACGTAGGCTACTCCAGGTACAGACTTACGAAGGAGAACATGCCCAAGCACGCGGATGTGAAGAACTTCGCGGAGAAACTCGCAGAAAGGATAGGTTACGAAGTGGTCGACGAGCAGAGGTCCAGCAGAGTAGTTCTCTTGTCAAGGATAGGGAAACCGATAAGGGTTGGCGAGGGCTGTCCTGACGGAAAGGCTGGGGAGTTGCCGGAAGGAAGCGAGTACGAGCTCAGCGAGCGAGTGAAATGATTTATTAGCTTCATAGAGTGTCCACCAGGGGCCCCGTGGCCTAGCCTGGACTAGGGCGCCGGCCTGCGGAGCCGGAGGTCCCGGGTTCAAATCCCGGCGGGGCCGCCACACCTCAGCACCACCAAAGAGCGTTGTCCCCTACTGGGGCGAGGTCACAAGGATCCTCGCTCCACGAGAAGGTTACTTCGCGTTCTTTCTTAACTGCGTCAGAGGGTTACCGAGCTAAACTTGCTTGAGCCGAAGGGTTCTGGTGCGGCGGCCGGGATTTGAACCCGGGATCACCGGCTTGGAAGGCCGGCATCCTAGTCCAGGCTAGACGACCGCCGCCCCGGGGCATTCGGCTATGCCTTTTATAAATTTATGGTACGAGGCGTTTCATATCCCTCGGGAAGGCGCTAGCGAGCCTCACGTTGGGTATCCCGCTAACCGGGACCATCAACCTCTGGAGCCCCATCCCCCAGCCGGCGTGAGGGGGCATCCCATAGTCGTACCACTTTAAGTACCACTCGAAGTTAGTCGGGTTTAAGCCTCTCTTCTTCAACTCGTCCTCCAACTCGCTCTTTCTGTGAATTCTCGTGCTCCCGCTTGAGATCTCCAAGTGACGCCAGTTTAGATCGAAGCTCTCGCTTAGGTCTATTTCCTTCCCGCCTACAGTCTCTCTGTTTCCTCTCTTTGTATAGAACGGTCTCACGTCTGCTGGCCAGTCAGTTATGAAGTAAAAGCCTCCCGAGGTCTTGCCCTCCTTCTCCAGTACTTCGCTCAGCTTCCTTAGTTCGGGCGTGCCGAAGTCCTCTCCCGGTTCTAACTCTACGCCCACCGACTTCAGTATTTCCCAAGCTTCCTTGTAGGTTATTCTTGGTATTGGGAGGCTCACCTCGGGGGGCTCATGGCCCAACAGCTCCAACCATCTCTTGCCCGCGCTCTTGACGCTGTCGATTACTCTTTTAACAACGTTTTCTAGAACTTGCATTACGTCGTTATAGTCTGCAAAGGCCATCTCGACGTCCACTGAGATGAACTCTGCCAAGTGGTAAGGCGTGTCGCTCTCCTCGTGTCGCCACGCGGGAGCTATCTCGAACACGTACTCCAGAGAAGAAGTGAGCAGTTCCTTGTAGAGTTGGGGACTCTGGGCGAGGTATGCGGTCTTACCGAAGTAGAAGACCGGGACCAATTGGGCACCGCCTTCGGTTCCAGAGGCTATTATCTTAGGAGTGAATACCTCGACGAAGTTTAAGTCGTACAAGTATTCCCTTATGGCCCTGGCGCTTAGCGACACCAACCTCAGTACCGCTTGGCTCTCGGGCCTCCTCAAGTCTATCGGTCTGTTCGCCAACCTGGTGTCTATGTGGGCGTCCACCTTGCCGGAGACGTCTAAGGGCAACGGGGTCTTCGCCTCGTTCAGAACCTCTATTTCCTCTCCGCTGAGTTCTACGCCCCTCGGGGCCCTGGGGTCTTTCCTCACTACACCAACTACCATGACCACGCTCTCCTGCGGAAGCTTGCTAACCTTCTTTATCATCTCCTTATACTTCTCCTTCTCTTCCTCACTTGCGCCTTTAGGGACTCTGAAAGTAACTTGTATCGTACCGCTGAAGTCCCTTAGTATTAGGAATACCACTTTTCCTATGCTCCGAACCGCGTGGACCCAACCGGCCACCTTTACGCGTCGGCCTTCCATTTCTGGAGTTATCTCAGCTACGGGTAAATCTCTGTATTTCATCCGAACACCGCGAGGGTGAACGCCCAGCTTTTTATAAAGCGGTAACGAGGCGCTTGCCCATAACTTCGGTCAACGCCCTTACTTTCCTCATGAGATCTTTAAACTGATCGAATGTCAGCTGCTGGGCGGCGTCGCTCTTAGCTCTCTCCGGGTCAGGGTGGACTTCGACTATCAACCCGTCGGCGCCCGCCGCCACTATTGCCAGCGCAAGGGGTTCCACCAAGTCCCTCTTGCCAGCTGGGTGAGAGGGGTCCCCTATTATTGGTAAATGAACTCTCTTCTTACCTACTGGTATGGCAGCTACGTCCAACGTGAACCTAGTAGCCGTCTCGAAGGTCCTTATGCCCCTCTCACACAAAATCACGTCCCCGTTCCCTTCCAACAGTATGTATTCCGCCGCTTGGAACCACTCCTCGACCGTATTGCCCAACCCTCTCTTCAAGACGACTGGCTTCTTCGCCTTGCCCACTTCCCGAAGCAGCGGGAAGTTCTGCATGTTCCTCGCCCCTATCTGAAACGCGTCAGCCACTTCAGCTACCTTAGGAACGTCTCTAGTGTCCATGACCTCAGTAACTATCGGGAGACCGGTCGCTTCTTTGGCCTTCTTTAAGAGCCTCAAGCCCTCCTCGCCCAAGCCTTGGAAGGAGTACGGGTTCGTTCTAGGTTTGTAGGCTCCGCCCCTTAGGGCGGCTGCGCCTTCCTTCTTCACGAACTCGGCTGTAGAAAGTATTTGTTCCTCGCTCTCGACCGAACAAGGACCAGCTATAACCGAGAAATAATTACCTCCAAACTTAGCGTTCCCGACGTTTACTATCGTATCCTCTTGTTTAAATTCCCTGCTGGCCAATGGGTACTTTGCCTTTACGTTCAACACTACCTCGACCCAAGGCAGCTTTTCCAATCCCTCAACGAACGTCCCAGGGGGAGTCACTATCAAGGGACGTCCGTAAAGCGTCACCTCCCAAAACTTCACACCTTTCTCTTGTAAGGTGTTCTTGACCTCGGTTCCGCTCTCGCCTTGTTTAAGAACTACTATCACGATACCGTTCCCCTTTCCGTCCCACCCCCAACCCTTTTCTTCTAATCGTCTTCCATTTCTTCCTAACTATCGGTGGAAAGATTTGTTTGTCGTTAAGCCATTTCAGCGTCTTGGGATCGGAAGGGTAACCGGAGCCGAAGTCTCCGTAGAGGGCCCTTAGCTCTCTAACGTGGCTCTCCCTCGCTTCCTTCGCCACCACGGAGGCCGCCGCGACCGCTGGACACAAAACGTCTCCCTTTTTCATTACAATCACATTCGGAAACAGCTCGCGGAGCGTCAGTCTCTGCTTAACGCCGTTTCCCACTACGTCAGCACATACTACGTCTACTTTAACAGTACTCAATGCATCCATTAATAATTCTTTCATTACCTCTATCGTAAGCTCGCTTAGGTTCCTTTGGTCTATCTCTTCGGCTTTTACCTCCCTTATTAACACGAGTTTTGCCGTCTTTATTATCAAGTTGTAGAAGTACCTTCTCTTCCTCGGAGTGAGTACTTTGCTCTCCTTTAAACCCAACTTTACTAACTTCTCCAACCGTTCTTGATCGAAGGCTACTAAGGCCACGAACATACTCCCTATGACTGAGCCTCGGCCGGCCTCGTCCATCCCAGCTATTATCATGTTCCCACAACGGGTTGGAAAGGACCGAGGTCTAAACTGTGCTCGTCGGGGTGTAAGCTAGCTAGCCGAGTGGGCTTTATTTTTGTCTCGGACTGATCGGAACGGCGCGAGTGGGCTTGCCGTGTCCATGGCTCAAGGGTTCGACTTGTACCAGCCCGAAGCTGTCGAAACCTTCTCCAGACGTGGTCGGCCCTCACTGCAAGAGCGAGTTCGAGTTCCGTTCGTGTAACTTCTTCGTAGAACCCCAAGACGATAGGAAGGAAGGCCTCTTAGCATTTCAAGCCTCCCCTACAAAGGAACAAACCTTCGAAAACAAGTACAAACCTTACAAACCCATTCACGCGATGCCGGAAGAGCCCGTTAGTAAGTGCCCTTACTTTAAGACCTACAGGGGATCGGACGGTCGTTGGTACGCAGTTTGTAGAGTATTAGACCGCTTGTTAACAGTAGCTGAGGTGAGGCTTTGCAACGCCCACTGGAAGACGTGCCCCCTCTACAAGAATGGCGCAAGGTTAGTAAGCGGAGACTAGTGGTTCAAATAGTAGGCCCGCGTAAGAGCGGAAAGACTACGCTCCTCCAAGAATTGATAAAGGAATTGAAGGGATTTGGCGTCGAGCTTAAAGTAGTAAAACAAACAAAACATACGCTAGAAGAGACCGACGCCGGTGATACTAGACGCGCAATAAAGGCCGGAGCGGAAGAAGTCTACTTGTTGTGCCGGGACGGTTTACGCGTCCAGATGAAGGCCAAATTAGGTTTGGAGGAGCTAGTGTCGACCCTCGAAGGGTTGATCATAGTCGAGGGGGGCAAGGGGGTAAAGAGGAGAGATTGGTTCTCCGTGGTAACTTGGAGGAACGAAATGGAGAGGAGGGTTTACTGGAAGCCTCTGACAGTCTCCGAGATGGGGCCGCGCGACGACGCCAAGTTGGTTGCGTGGAAAGTGGCTCGTCTAATAATGGTTAACTTAAGGGCTCGGTTGTCCTAGCCCCTTTCACCACTCAACACTCGGCAAACTCCTCACTGCCCGAGGCCCGTGGGGGTAAGTAAGAGCGAATAAGCCAATAAGGCTACCCCGACGACAGCGGCGGCCGCGTTCGCCGGCCCCCAATCGCTCCTAAACAGCCTAAGGCCTAAGGGACGGTCATAGAGAGGCCAAAAAGCCCATACCCCCCTCACTGTAAATGAGTCCAGGAGTATGTGGGAAGCGTAACCAATCATAAAGTAGGCGCCTCCTCGGGCGTCAACGCTTCCTACGAAGAGGGAAAACAATAACATCGCAAACACGTTGTGTAAGAGTTTTCTGTGCATTTTTTTCAAGTCCAAGTCCGGAACCTTCGAGCCCACGAGCGCCCACAACGCCGCCCAGAGGGGGTCTCGAGAGAGAAAGGCCGCCACCCCCGCGCCGAAGAGCGCGTGGGCATAACCCTTCAAACTACTCTCGCCCCCGCGTTGTCCACGGCAGTAAATATTATCTCGACGTCTCTCACCTTACTCTTTAGTTCCTCTAGCACCGCCCTGGACTCGCTCATATGAACGACTGCGAAGCAAGCCGGACCCATGCTGCTCAAGCCGGCCGAACCCGCTACTTCTTTAAATACTTCACATACTTCCTTCGTCCTCTCATCTTGGAGCTCCCTCTCTATTCTCTTAAATCCAACTTTCTGGAGTTCGTTTATCCCTCTCTTAAACATCTCTAGGTTCTTTTCTAAGATTGAGGGTATTAACAACATTAGTATTATTCTCGCAGTTAACGCACTCTCTTCTGGAGGGATTGGTGTATGTTTTAAGAATTCGTCTATTTCTCTCCGTTCGTCGTAAGGTCCCTTACGGGGGACCGAGACCACGAACGCCCATTCTCTTGGGAACTCGAGTCGTAAGTAGGGAGGGGGCGATGCTGTTAGCGATGCTCCCGACGGCAAGGGCCTCCTTTTGAACTCTGCATCGTGGCCGAAGTCAACTATAAACCCTCCGCCTTCGAAGGCTGCGACCCCCACGCCGCTAGTGCCCCCCCTACCCATGAGGACGGCTATTTCCTTTGAAGTCATAGGTATACCGTTCAATTCTAACAATGCCTTGGCCGAACTCATTAACAAGGAAGTAGTCGAGCCGAAGCCGGCATGAGAGGGCGGGGTCTCGACGACGCGTACCCTACCTTTAAGTCCTAGCTCTTCGAGCTTCGGTAACACTTCGTCCGCACGGGGCCCTTCGTAGACTAGCTTGTCGCTCTCCTCTGCCACTACGACCGTTCTAGGAAGCTTTAGGGCGACCCCCACGCCGCCGTCAAAACGGCCCAAGTCACCACTCAAGTCAACCAAGGCGAAGTGAAGCCTAGAGGGCGCAGATACCTTAACCCGCATAGGGCGTCGAGCCCTGAGACCTTAACTAACGAAGGGGGTTATCTCGTCCCGTCCGCATAAGCCAAACTTTTATAAATACCCCATAGCGTGCAGCGTCGGTGAGCGTCGTGAGCACGACCGAGGCGAACGAGGTAGTCTTAGTCTGTGAGGACAAAGGTCCCAATCAGCCCGTAGTCTGTAAGCCCAAACAGTAAGCGTTTTTTGTTAAAGGACTCCAAGCCTCACCAGGGGTATACTAGTTGGACACGTCACACATTCTGGAGAAGATCTTAAGGGGAAATAGGCTCTCAAAAGACGAGGCCTACTCCTTAGCTATCTCGATAGCCAAGAACGAAATAGACGATATCAAGAAGGCCGGGTTCCTCGTAGCTTTGAGGTGTGGGCGAGAGCGTCCGGAGGAGCTCGAGGGGTTCGTACAAGCCCTTTTAGACTTGGCAGTTAAGATCGGCCCGTTTAGGGAAGCAGTGGACACTGCGGGCACAGGCGGCGACAGGGCGAACTTGTTCAACGTCAGCACGGCAGCAGCCATAACCTTAGCGACCATGGGATATAAAGTAGTTAAACACGGGAATCGCTCGGTCTCGAGCGCCGCTGGCAGCGCCGACGTGATGGAAGCGTTAGGCTACAACTTGAACCTTCCTCCGGAAAAGGCGAGCGAGGTTTTCGAAAGAACTGGCTTTGTCTACTTGTTCGCTCCCCTCTATCACCCCGCAATGAAGAACGTAGCTCGAGTAAGGAAGGCTTTGGGTATAAGGACGATATTCAACTTAGCCGGACCCCTCTCAAACCCGGCGAGGCCGGGTTACCAGTTAGTAGGCGTGAGCGAGCCGTGGATGTTAGACGTGTTCGCCAAGGCTTTAAAGAATTTGGGAATAGAAAGGGCTGCCGTAGTCCACGGTCGCCCGGGCATAGACGAGGTGTCGCCCACGTCAACCACCGAAGTTTATTTCGTAGATAAAAACAGAATAAGTTACAGCGTGGTGGACGTGGAGGACTTCGGCGCGAGGCCGTTAGAGAGCTTGGAGCCGCTAAAGGTGAACAACGTAGTCGAAGCAAAAGAGAAGTTCTTAAGGGCGTTGAGAGGAGAATTCCCAGAAGCAGTCTTCCTAGGAGTCAACGTAGCCATGGCAATACACGTGATAGACGGAAAAGACGTAAAAGATGCCTATCTGGAGGCAATTGAGGTGCTTGCAAAGGGAGAGGCGTTGCAGAAGCTGAGAGAGGTAATAGAAGTTTCGGGAGGTACCCCTACCTTCTAGTCGTTCGAACGTCGGAGCCCGGCCTCCGCTCACCTAACATCGCCCCTTTCAAACTTCCTCATCCGGTCGGCTGTTCCGATTCCGGTCATTCTGGGAGTCTCCTGACTCCCTTACTCCTCATCCCGGAGAGTTCAAGAACCAAAACCTAGACCCTTACGAGCTGGGAGTCGACGGCATAACCACTCCGTAGAGGGGGTTCTGCTTCCGTTTAATCTTTATTATCTCTTGTAGTACGAACTTCTCGTCGTCGCTCAGTTCGTTCTTAAATTTAGTCAGCCAGAGCTTGGCGTGCTCGGCCGGGACGTCTGTATATAATACCTCCCCCTCGTGGACGTGACGCCCAACCATGACTCTTCCTTTTATTGAGATGGCGACTTGTTGACCGGCCCTAGCTTCCGGGATGCTTTGACCCTTATCTTGGATTTGGAGTATGCTGCCTACTCGGGAGCCATCCTCTTTCATGAGTGGGTACTTCGGTTTTATGACACCTCCTAGGACTTCAACACCGACTATCGCTGGGTCGCTCCTCCTGAAGACAAAACCCGGGAGTATTCGTATTTTGCCGGGCCTCACGAGCGTTTCCAATATCTTCTTCTTCTCTTCTTCGCGGAGGTTTTTCAGCCACTCCTCGAACTCCTCGATCAGCCTGTATATTACGTTATGTTGGAATATCTTTACGCCTTCCTTCTCCGCCAATTCCTTCGCTTCTGGCAACACTTTGACGTTGAATGCAAGTATCACTCCGTATTCTCTATTCTTCTTTTTGACGCTTACGGCCTCGACTACGTCTCTTTTCGTAACTGGGCCCACTCTCGCTGTCCTCACCGGTATACCCCTACTCTTCAAGAACTGTACCAACGCCTCGAGCGTTCCTAGAGTGTCTGCCTTGACTACCACGCCCTCTTTATCGGTCTCTATCATCACTTCTTCTACTTCTCTTCTTACCTGTTCTTTCAACTCCTCCAATTTCTCTGGCTTGTCGAGAACGTAGACTGGGGCACCGGCCACTGCCTTCTCCAAGCCCGGCGCAACTATCTTCACTCCCGCAGCCGCGCTCGCCTCCTCAACGGGTTCGAACTTCTTGGTCGCCCTCATCTCGGTTAGAGGGGCCGGAACTAGCAAGGCCCTTACTTTAGTCACTATGGGTCCTTCTATTCCTCCCACCACCACAGTGTCCCCTTGCCTTATTATACCATCGTAAATTATCGTATCTATTGTCGAGCCGTAGCCGGGCTCTTCCTTAACTTCCATGATGACTCCTCTGGCCGGACCTTCCACGTACTTGAGCCTTCCCTTCATGTACCTTTGGGCCAAACCGGCCAGCACTGCCAAGAGCTCCGGTATTCCCTCACCCGTCTTAGCAGATATCGGGATTATCGCTATCTGCTTCGTAAAGCTAGTTATCCTATCGAATCGCTCGCTGTCGAAACCAAGCTTTGCCAACTCTCCCATGATTTCATATATCTTGTTATCTAATGTCTCCCTCACATCCTCGCTCTGTTTCCTGTAGCTGATCAAGAACGGTTGGTTCGGGTGAGGCCTCCAGCCGGGTATCCTGTCTATCTTATTCGCGGCTACAACGAACGGCACTCGCCTCTGTTTGAGGATCTCTACGGCTTCGTAGGTCTGTGGCTGGAAACCCTCGTTTACGTCCACAACTAGGATTGCTAAGTCGGCGACGGCACCGCCCCTCTTCCTTAGGTTTGAGAATATCTCGTGACCGGGGGTGTCGATGAATAGCAGTCCGGGAAGCTCCAACTTCACAGTCGGAATGATCTTCTTTAGGGGCTCTGTAACCTTTTCTATAACGTCTGTCGGAATTAAGCTAGCACCTATGTGCTGGGTTATTTGACCGGGCTCCTTGAGGGCTACCACCGTACCCCTTATCGTATCCAACAACGTAGTCTTTCCGTGATCCACGTGGCCTAACACGGCCACGATGGGTTGTCTCAGCTTGGGCCTTTGCTCAGCGCTCAAGCTCGACACCTCTGCCGACAAGCGATGAGGAGGAATTAAGGTGTGGAGCCGCCGGCGGGATTTGAACCCGCGACCACCGGCTCTCTCGGAATCCCGTACGAGGCCGGCGCTCTGCCGGGCTGAGCTACGGCGGCCCGGCACGGCTGTAAAGAAGAGCATTAAATATTTTACAGCGGTATCTTTTTACCCGGGTTCAGTATCAAGTTTGGATCGAGAGACTTCTTGAGGGTCTTCCAAAGCTCCAAGGCGGCTTCGTCAACCTCGCAGCCGAGCAACGCTAATTTCAGCAGTCCAACGCCGTGCTCGCCACTTACCGTAGCCTTAAACCTCTTACTCATCTCACAAATAATATCTTTGGCCTTCTCGGTTGCCCTCTCGAGCCACTCTTTCCCAGGGGGATGAAGGAGGTTTACGTGCAAGTTCCCGTCTCCGGCGTGGCCGAAGATCGCCACCTCCCAGTCGTGAGCATTCTCGTAAACGAACTGTATTGCCTCTGGTAAGAGGCTCACTGGGACTGCCACGTCCCAGTCGGACCTAGAACCCTTCACGGTGGTTAAGGAAGGGCCGGCAAGTTTACGGTACTTCCACAAAAGATCTGGATTTTCCTTAATACCTTTGTATTTATCCAACATAGCGTTTATTTTTTCTGGGGAGCGAGAATCATCGAATTCAACCAACAGTAAGTACTTTTCTGGCATCTTCAAGGATATGTCAGTCCTAGAGTTAACTGCCTTGACTGTTTTCGGATCCATGAACTCTAGGGCAGAGGGCCCCCACTCTAAAACGTCCAAGACGGCTGCGCCCATCTCTTCGGCTTCGTCAAAAATTAAGACGGCCGCCTCCCTCTTCTCGGGGACCCTCGAAAGGGTGAGGAGAACCTTAGTTATTATTCCTAAGGTGCCCTCTGAGCCCACCAACAGTTGGTGTACCCTCAACCACGTGCTGCTCTTTCTGGCCCAAGCCCCGCTCCACACTACCTCTCCGGTAGGGGTGACGAACTCCAGAGCCCTCACGTGGTCTGAGGTCAACCCGTACTTTACTGCCCTTATTCCGCCAGCGTTGGTAGCCACAACGCCGCCCACCGTAGCCCACTCCACGCTACCCGGGTCGACCGGGAACCATAGACGATACCTTTCCAAAGCACGGTTCAGTTCGGACAGTCTCCAACCGGCCCCAGCGAGAACAAGCTTGTCCTTCTCGAAAACCTCTAGGTCCAAAATAAGTGACGTGTCGACGACTATCCCGTCGAAAGGCAAGGGGGAGCCCACTAAGCTGGAGCCCCCTCCGTAAGGGTAGACTGCGACCTTCTCTTCGTTGGCCCACTTGATTATTTTCGCTACCTCCGTTGAAGTGGAGGGAAACAAAACTGCTTGGGGCAGTCTACCGCTGAGCGGGGAGGCGTCGGCGACGTAGGCCCTTAGCAACAACTCGTCGTCCACACAAAGCACACCTAAGGGAGGACAACCCATGGGCGCTTCCTTACACGAGGTAGAGTATCTTACTCTTAGAGGTTTCTTCGAGATATCCTTCCCTCTTGGAGCTCATAAATATTCCCATCTTGTTCGGAGTTATTATTACGTATTCGTAAAGGAAACTGCCGGGCGTAACGACGGTTAAGTACTGTTGGACGTCTAAGTCCACTGCCCTTATCTCGAAGCCGCGGTAGACCCTCCGGTCGTTAGCCACCAAATCGACGGCCGGAGGCGAGAGGACAACAGGTAGACGGCCGTAAAACGCGTAGAACGCTCTGGTCTTTACGGTAGGCTCCGAATATCGGACGTCGGTCTCTTTGGGTAAGGTCACGCTCCGCGCATCCAACACTATCTTGTCGGCCACGATCAAGGCATTCCCGCTGACGTCTACTTTCAATGAAAATTCTTTGAACTTTACGAAAAATGGCACGTCGCTCCCTCGAGAGGGGCGTGAAGAAAACTTTTTAACGGTATTCCCCTCCTCCGAGACCGGAGGTCGATGGGCCCGTAGCTCAGCCAGGCAGAGCGCCGGGCTCATAACCCGGTGGTCCGGGGTTCGAATCCCCGCGGGCCCACCAACCCTCACGGTGATGCATTTGATAGAGATAAGAATAACAGAGGAGGGGCTGGGTATCCCCACGGGGGTCGTGCCGTCATCCGTTGTAGGAATACGTAAAGGTGATATACTTCTCCTCCACCCCCTAGAGACTCTCTACCTAGCCCTCGAAGGAGAAGCAAGGATATACATAAACAACGAAGAGATAAGCGACTTCAAAGAGGCCCTCTCGAAGATCCTTGACATCGTAAAGACGTGGTGTATAAAGGAGAGGAAAGGATGTTACCTAGCCAATGCTTTCTGGTCCATGTTCACGACATATTACAAGCTCCGGAAGAAGGGGAGGAAGGTCCTCCCTGAAGGGAGAAGAGAAGGGACGCTAATAGAAATAAGGAAGAACAAGTGGTGGGCAGAATACCTAGTGCTGGAAGAAGGAATAAAGGTACCGCTCACACACCTCCTGGAGTGGATTGAAGAAGTCCGCGCCAACGACTTGAAAGCCATAATAGCGGTCGTAGATAGGAACGGTAGCGTGACGTTTTACGAGGCAAACAAGGTCATCTTGAGGGCACCCGATAGACGCTCGGAAGGAGGCCGACCCGCCTCAACCTCTCCATGATCGGAGGGTACAACGTCAATACCTCAAACTCAACGTCGCCTAGAGATGGGTGCAGTTCTTTAAGTCTCCTGATCAAGGAGGCATATTCCTCCGGACTTCCGTAACCTACCACCACCGCTGCCCTCACCATGCTGGGGTCCATACCTTCTTCTATCAAATTTTTCAAAGCTCCTATCGCGAGTTCGAATGCATCCCCTTTAGCCCCGGTAACCCTTGAGAAGGCCTCCGGCGTCGGTGCCTTTATTGATACCCTTACGAAGACGTTTCTAGTAACAAGAGATCTAGCTAAGTCCTTATTGTAACCTATCAATATACCGTTAGTCTCTAAAACGAAGGTTAGGCCAGCGTCGTTCACCAAGTCAATGACTCTTAAGAGGTGTTGCGGACACAGGGTAGGCTCGCCGCCGCTTATCCTAGCTAACTGAAAGCCCCTCCGGCGGGCTATTCCGATAAGCCGTTTAGCTACCTCCTCAGGGGAAAAGGGTCTCGCCGACTTCGGTATCCCCGCGGTGGCCTTCCAGCTCCAGCAGAACGCGCACCTTAGGTTACAACCGACAGCATCTGCCGTGGAGATACCTCCATAAAACATGGTCCCTCTAAAGCGGTAATAAAGTCTCTTCTCTCCTTTACAAACGACTGAGGAAACTCTGTTGCCTAACTCTATTGGGTCGTACATGGTCCTCAATCTTGACTAACTACTAGTGTCGCCGGCCTCTCGCGGACTTCTATCTTTAAGAATCTCCTGGGGTTCACTTTGGCCTCGTCCATCACTTCTAACACCTTTTTCTCGAGGTCTAGGCGCGTGTCTGGGTCCAACTCTCCGACTATGTCAACGTCAGTTAGTATCACGCCTCTGGGGGTCCTGAAGCTTCGTATGGATATCAACCTGTCGTCCCCAACCAAGATCCTTATTTCGTCAAGTAGCCTAGCCCAAAAGAGTGCAGGAAACCATCTTCCGAACAGCCTTATCCTCGTAACTTTCGTTATTCCTAACTTCTGCTCGCCGCTGGCTTGACCTTCCTCCGGAACCGTCCTACCCTGAAACGTTAACCCACTACTCAAAAGCGTACTCCCTAAACGCTTCTCCGCCTCGCGATTATTTAATCTTTAAACGCAGGTTCCGACAGTAACGCCTTTGCGAGCTCCTTGACTGCGTTTCCTGCTTGCTTTAATGTTGTTACTTTCTTTAAATAATCTTCAAAGCTTAAACCTAGCCTCCTCCTCCAAACTGGGTACTTGGCGTAGAGCTCGTCCCTAGCCCTCTTGTGGAGGGCACAGAGCCCCTCCTCTTCGACTGCCCTCCCACAGACGACACACCTCTCCGGAGGCTCCCTTTCTCCTAAAGAGTAAGCTAAGTACTCGCCCACTTCTTTCATGTAGGGCCTATACTTAACTAGTACCATTTTTATAAACTTCTTAGCTTCCTCAACTATTTTTTCCTTACGCTCCTCACCTATCATTACCTTTTTCATATTCTCTTCAAATTTCTTGGTCAAATCTACGCTCACTATTTCTGGAAAGAACTTAGTGAGTACTAAAGCGACGCCTATCCCTAGCTCTGTCGCGTAGACCTTGGAGCCGACGTTTTTTAGATAACCTCTCTTGAACAAGGTGTCAACTATCCTAGCCCTCGTGGCCTCCGTCCCTATTCCGACCTTCTCCATCCACTTCACTATCTTCGCTTTAGTATACCTCTCCGGAGGCTTGGTGAACTGTAACTTTTTAGTGCACTTGACCCGGAGCGTTTCTCCTTGAGCGAAGTCCGGCAGCTCCCTTTCCGAAGGGGCCGAATAAGGGTAGTAGAGGGTCCAACCTTTCCACCTGACCTTCCTACCTAGCGCCTTGAAAGTAATGCCATTTACTTCTATTACAACCCTCTTGGTCTCGTAAACGCTTTCGGACGCTAAGGTAGCCATAAATCTCCTCACTATCAAGTCGTAGATCTTCATTTGGTCGGGGCTCAAGTTCTTCGGGGGCTTTCCAGTAGGATAGATGGCCGGATGGGCGGGGTCTTCCTTCGGTCCGTTGTTCGGAGAGAAGCGTCCCTTAGTTTCCTTAAGTAGAGCCTTAGCCAGCGGGCGGTACTGAGGGATGGATGCAATTCCATTTAGTATATTCGTATAGTTTAAGTCCTTAGGGTACTTCTGGCTGTTCGTCCTGGGGTAAGATATGTAGGCGTCGAGGTAAAGCTCTTCAGCCACACTTTGGGTCTTAGATGGAGAGAAGCCGTAAAGCCTCGCCGCTTCCATTTGGAGGTCCGGCAAGTTGAAAGGGTGCGGAGGAGGAACCTTTTCGTTCGACATAATTACTTTTACTACCTTTCCGATGCAGTTTGAAGTGAATTGTTCTGCCTCGTGCATGGTTTCGAACTTAAGGGCGGGTTCGAATGCGACTCCTTTAGCGCTTAGCGAGACAGAAAAATAAGGTTCTGGGACGAACGTTTGTATAGCGAATTCCCTTTCCACGACTTCCTTCAAAGTGGGGCTCTGAACCCTCCCGGCAGAAAGGCTCTTGCTCTTCCCCGTCGCTGTTTTGTACGCATACATTAAAGCTCTGGAAATGTTGATTCCCCAAATCCAGTCCAGCTCGTGTCTGACTAGCCCAGCATTTACCATTTCCCAATCAAGAGATCTCAAGTTGTTCCATGCTCTGCGTATCTCGTCCGGCGTCAGAGCGTGAAATACCATTCTCTTGCTGCGACGGAGATCGCCAAACTTTTTTATTATAATGTACCCTATTACGGAGCCCTCTATGTCGTAGTCGCAAGCGTTCACGTAGAGAGAGGAACCGGGACTAAGGCGACTGATCAGTGCTATGTACTTCTTCGTATGCGAGGCCCCTTTTTCGATCTCGTAGAGGGGGCGCCACTCGTACTCGAAGACCGGGAAGCCTTTGCCGAGGGGGGCTAAGCCGAACAAGTGTCCGGCTGCGGGTACTACGACTACTTTCTTACCGTTGATAAGTTCCCAATAAGGAACCCCGTACTTCCTTTTGGCGACAGGTTTTCCGAGGGCGTTTGCTATTTTCTCAGCCGCCTTAGGTTTTTCGGCGATCACCAGTATGTGACCTTTCATACGTTCTCCGCAACTGTATTAGCCCTTTGATTATAACTCAGCGGGCCGCGAACTTTGAAGAGAAAGTGGATAGTAGAGCTTCCCGGCCACATATACGACACTAAGATAGTTGAAAATAGGGTGTTGTTAGCAAACGAAAACAGATTGATATCAATTGATAGTGAAGGAAATGCTTCACTGATTTTCACCCACGAGGCTCCCATATATTCTGTTAAGAAAGTAGACGACCGCATAATGATAGCTGCTGAGGACAAAAAGTTAATTGTAGTGAACAGCGAGGGAGTTAAAGAGATAAACACGGATTTCGGCCTTTTTTCGCTAGACTATAAAGACGGAAGCGTCGTAGCGGGAGGTTGTTGCGGTGCTCTCTACCTCATTTCTGATGAGAGAGTGTTGAAGAAAGTAAACGTAGGAGGGCACGTATATGACGTAAGCTGGTGGTTCGACAAGGTCTTGGCTGCAAGCTTTGACGGGTATTTATACGTCTTCGATAGAGATTTGAACTTCATAAAGAGAATAAAGATGGCAGAAAATGTTAACGTAGTCAGACCTTGTAACAAGATGGTTGCAGTGGGCACCTTCGAGCCAGGAGGGGTGTTCGTATTGAATGAAGACTTGGAGGTGGTGTGGAGCAAAGGCAACTACTTGGACGTCCGGTTGGTCGCTTGGAGGGAAGGGTGTCGGGGTCTCTACGTCGGCAGCTGGGATGGAGTCTTATCGCTCTATAACGAACGCGGAGAGGAGGTCCTAGCCGGAAGGGGGCCTAGGGGGGTCGAGAGTGGTGACTGGAATGGCGGGCGCTTGGCAGTCTCCGGTTGGGGACGGACTGAACTCTATGAGGAGGAAGGAGACGAACTGGAAGGGCAGTAACGTGTCAGAGATCGTTCTCCACAAACACAATACTATCCCTAATGTTTGGAGTGTATATTTTCATCCCTCTTCCCACGGTCCTACCGAGAACCTTGGCGAGGCCCTCTATCCTGCTGGGCTCACCGTGGTTGAGTATTATATTCTTCGGCCTCGGGCTCACAGACTTAACCCAGTTTATCAACTCCGACCGGCTGCTGTGACCCGAAAAGCCCTCTACTGAGAACACGTGGCTCTTGACTTCTATTTGGTAAAGCTTTGATTTGCCGCCCTCGTTGACTGCTATTTCAACTCTATCGGCGCCTTCCTTTAGAGTTCGCCCCAGCGTCCCGGCTGCTTGGTAGGCTACGAACACTATTGAATTCTTGGAATCCGGTGCGAGTTTCCGGAAGTATTCTAAGGAAGGGCCACCGGCGAGCATGCCCGAAGTTGCCAATATTATCCCCGGTTCAGACTCCAAAACCTCCTCCCTCGATATGCCTCCCTCTATCGAAACGGACTCGACCTTGTGGACGAACTCGGCGAGGAATGGGTTCTCGCCCCTAATTATCCTCTCCTTTACGCTCCTCGCCAACCACTCGGGATAGGCCGCGTGTATAGCGGTGGCTTCGTATACCATACCGTCCAGGTATATCGGTACGTCACTTCCCTCTGGACTCTTTACCACCTTATTCTGAATGGCATCTACTAGCAACAGCAGTATTTCTTGGGCTCTCCCCACCGCAAGCACGGGGATCAGGACGAAGCCTCCCCTCTCTATGGTTTTATTTATTATATCTATGAGTAACCTCTCAGCCAGCTCCCTTGGAGGGAGGTCTTGTGTCCCGTAGGTGCTCTCCATTATTACTGCCTCTACTCTAGGGAACTGCGTGTTTGCCTTGTCCAATAGCCTCGTGTAGCCGTACTTGAAGTCGCCCGTATAAACTAGGTTGAACAGTCCTTCGCCTACGTGGAGGTGGGCCATAGCGCTTCCTAGTATGTGGCCAGCGTTGTAGAAGGTCAGTTTGATGTCTGGAGCTATGTCCGTCACTTCTCCGTAGTTTAGGGCAATCGTTCGAAGAAGCATGCTGTTTATGTCACTCTCGGTATACGGTACCGGCTTCCCTTCTTTCCGCGCGACCTCGATGTAATCCTTCTGTACTAAGTACATCAAGTCCCTGGTGGGCTGAGTGACGTAAACCGGCCCCCGGTATCCGTATTTGTACAACCACGGAACCAACCCGCAGTGGTCCAAGTGGGCGTGAGTGACTACTACCGCGTCCAATTCATCTATAGGGACGTCCTCTACCTTCGGGAAGTGCTTTTGGGGATCATAAGACCCCACGTTGGCTCCGAAGTCCAACAATACTTTGGATTCCTTTGTTTCCAGTAATATAGCTGAACGACCAACTTCCTTAAAGGCTCCCAGAGCCGTCATCCTGACGTAATTTGACTTGAATAGGAGGGGCCTGTGGATTCTGTTCCCTATCTCCAACAGAGCCTCTAACCTACGCTTGGTGTTTTCACGGTAAAAGGTACGAATGGAGCTGATTACGTTGGACTTGAGCGGGGGATTCCTCATAACTACAGGCTTCCAGCCCGTCGCCGTTAGGATCTTCCTGAGCCTGTGCCCCCCTTTGCCGACCACGTATCCGGGTTTGTTCGTTATTATGATCACTTCTCCCGTGGAAGGTTCGAACTGTAGCTCGACGATCTCGCCGTCTTCCCCGACTATTTTATTTATTAGTTCAGCTGCTTCCTTTCTAGACTTACGCGCACTCTCGTCTGGCTTGACGACGATCTTCTTACGAACGGCCCTCGCAACCTTCCTTATCATATCTGGATCTTCGTAAACCGGTAACAAGTTCTTGGCATAGACTACCACTTCTGGACCTTCGTACTCTACCTTCACTATTTCCAATTCCTTAGGTAGTAGTGATTTTATCTTATCGGCTAGATCTACCAGGTTGCCGTCGGCCTTACTCATGATCATTCACCTAAACTTTATACCTTTTAAGAAGTTCTACTATGAGCCAAGGCCTTGTGGGCCCCTTAGGCTCAGCTCCGCGCGCCGCCCTCGTTGCACGGTTAATTAGTTCGTAGGATACCTCTTGATCAACCTTAACTGCGCTCAATGCTCGACCTAGCCTCCACAACGTCCTTTCGATTTCTTTTCGCACTTCTCTCAATTCTTCGCTTATGACTTCTGTCATCCAAGGTTTGACCACCATCTCCTCTCGTAAGACCTTTTCTAACTTTTCCAGCCTAGATAACCACTTGAGCGAGTCTCGCACTATTATTATAGCCTCTTCCTTGTCCATTTCCGCAGTACTTTGAGGATAAGCGATTACCACCTCGTCCTCCTCGATCCTTTCCTCGTTATCCTCTGCTACAGTTTCTATCTCGTGAACTTCATTTTCTTCCATCACTCGGACCACCTCGGAGCTGTGCTATGCACGAACACGAGCGCTTCGGGCCTGAGAGGGTCCGTTTTGGCATAGTCGTAGTATCTGACGCGGTTTATGAAAGGCGCAGAGATGACCTCAGCGGCAAGTTAGCCAAAAAGATAATTACTGAGAGCGGGCATGAGGTAACATATTTCTCTTTCGTACCTAACAGTAAAGACGTAATTCTGAAGACGCTTGAAGAGGTCAAAGATTCTCCGGTCGACGTGGTCCTGTTTGTAGGTGGTACCGGACTAGGACCTAACGATCTAACCGTGGACGTTATTGAGGGAGTAGCTGACAAGGAAGTGCCCGGCTTCGGCGAGCTTTTCAGATACATCACGTTTCAAAGAAAGGGTTCTATAGCAATTCTCACGAGGGCCGGCTTGTGGGTCTACTCTAAGTTGCTACTCATGGTCACGCCGGGAAGCCCCGACGCCGTAGAGACTGCCCTCAAACTATTCTTGCCCGTGGCTAGACACGCGGTGGCGGAGGCGAGGGGACTGCGTCATGGCATGTCCAAAGGAGTTTGAGTACCTCCCCCACACTGCGGACATTATAGTCGTTGGCTACGGCGAAACGTTAGAGGAAGCCTTCGCTAACGCAGCTAAGGGCGTATTTAATATAATAACCGACGTGAATCGGGTAGAGCCCCGTGAGTGTAGAGAGGTAGCGGAAGAGGCCGACGACCTAGAACAAGCCTTGTACAAATGGATAGATGACCTCCTATTATACTTTGACGCAGAAGGCATGGTATTTTCTAAGTTTGACGTGAAGATCGTTGAAGAAGGAGGCAGGATAAAATTAAAAGGAGTGGCGTGCGGCGAGAAATTCGACTCCTCAAAACACGAGTACGGCACTATAGTAAAGGCAATGACATATGCCGAGATGGAAATAAAGAAAGAAGATAACTGTTGGAAGGTTAAATTCGTAGTCGATATATAACTGTGGGTCGCTAACACGGGTCGACATCACTCCTCAGATCCGTGGCGAACGCTCATCCCCAACTCCTTCTCTATTATTTGGCGGACGGCGCGCGGATCTGCCTTCCCGCCCAACGCTTTCATCACTTGTCCAACCAGGAAGTTTATAGCTTTAGGATTCTTCCTCGCATCCTCGACAGCCTTTGGATTTTCACCTATGACTTTCTTTACTATACTTACTATCCTATCCGTATCTTTGAGAACGCCTATTCCCTTCTCTTTAATCACCTTCGAGGGATCCTTACACTCTCTTAACATAGAAGGCAAGACTATTTCTCTCGCTTGCTCCAGAGTTATTTTCCCTTCATCGACGTATGAAAGGAGCTCAGCAAACCACCGAGCGTTGACACACATACCCAGAGGGACGTTCAACTCCTCTGTCCACCTTAGATAATCGACTACGAGTAAGCTTGCCAACCTCTTGTAGTTTTTGTAGAACTTGGCTGCATCTTCAAACAAATCGGCCAACCTCTTGTCTCTGGTCACTAATACGGAGGCTAGGTACTCGTTAAGCGAATACTCCCTAACCATCCTCTCTATCCTCTGGTCCGGGAGCTCTGGAAGCTCCTCCTCAATCCGCTTGACGAGGTCCTCTTTAACCAGATAGGGTGGAATGTTGGGTTCCGGCATATATCTGTACTCTTCCTCTAGTTCCTTACTCCTCGCGCTCACGGTCACCCTTCGACCGGCGTCCCAATGTCTCGTCTCCCTCTTCACCTTCCCGCCTTGTGCTAGCAAAGTGCTCTGACGTGTTATCTCGAACTTTAGTGCTTTCTCAACGTCCTTAACAGAACCTATATTTTTTATCTCAACCCTTTCGCCGCCTTCAACGCTCACGTTAGCGTCAACCCTCATGGAGCCCTCTAGGTTGCAATCGCATATGCCCAGATGTTCTACTAAGCTCCTCAACTTTTCTACGAAAGCTCTCGCTTCTTCAGGGCTCTCGAGATCAGGCTCGGTGACAAGCTCTATCAGAGCTATGCCAGACCTGTTGTAATCGACTAGCACGTATTCCGATGCCCTCCCGCGCGGCCACACGATGCGCCCGGGATCTTCTTCTAACTGTAGCCTTCGAATGCGAACGACCTTTTCTCTTTCACCAACCCTCAAGACGAGCTGGCCGCCCTCGCACACCGGCGAAGAGCCGAGCGAGCTGAACTGAGTAATTTGGTACCCCTTAGGTAAGTCTGGGTAGAAGTAGTGCTTTCTGGCGAACACTATCTTGTCGTTTACCTTTCCCTTCAAACTCAAGCAGAGAGCTAAAGCCATCTTTACGGCCTCTTCGTTAAGCTTCGGGAGCGCCCCCGGAAGCCCTAAACAAATCGGACAGACAACTGTGTTAGGGGGCTTGTCTCTGTAGTCCGAGGGACACGAACAGAAGAGCTTGGTCTTAAGTTTGGTCAACTGAATGTGAACCTCCAGACCTATCTTTGCTTTCATCATACTCTTCGGCGCCCTCGCTCTCCCCTTCTCCGCTCTTTTCTCCCTCGCTCCCCAAGCACTCTATGATTTTCTCTAGTAATCCCGCGTAATGGAGTGCCAGCCTCGCACCCTTTTCGGTCAAAGCGATGTTCATCTGGGGATGCCGACCTAAACTATACTTGACTTTTACTAACCCTTCTTCTTGCATCTCCTTCAAGTGTTTCCAGACCGTTGACTTAGTCAAACCTAAGTGTTTAGCTATATCCCCCAACTTGCTCCACTTGTTCACCATAAGGTAAAACAGTATTGCTAGCCGAGTCGTCGTTACCTTGAGGGATCCAAACTCTTTTATTAACTCTCTGCATTTTGACACAACGTCACCCCCAACAAGTTCATTCCTAATATCACGAAGACGTCAGAAACCGCTAAGGCCTCGCTGAGGATTAGTCCCGAAGGCCTTTTTGTTATAAAATACATGGAGATTGTATCTATAATAGAAGCGGTCGAGGCGGCGAGAGCTCCTAAGGCGATAGCCTTAGGCCGTATTATTAGTGAATATAGCAATGAATTCAACATATTAATTACGATCACAAGATTCAACATCGTTAAGTTCCAATATCTCGCACTTGATACAAACAGATGGTATGATAAGAACAGCAACGTGATTGCAAATAAAGAGAATATAGCGACCAAGATTCTGTAGACCTTGACAACCTTAGCAGAGTCTCTCAACACCTTAATCAACTCCCAGTTTACCCTTATGGCGTACGACACGTTTTCAGCTACGCGATCCACGCTTAATAGAAAGAATAGAAAGATCCTCAAAACCAAAAATGTAAAGACAAGGGCAAAGTTCGTGATTTCGACCAAGCTCGGAGCTATCAACAAGTCGAGAAGGAGAATCAAAGTTGCCGAGAACGACCAGTAACTGGAGGCGTTGCGACAAACTTCCAGCCTCGACAGTTGTACAATTGTCTTAGAAAGGGGACCTGTAGTCATCGCGTTTGCTCCAGAGCCCTCGGAAGGGAACATAGCTACAAAAACTTTCTCAAGGATAAGTGAGAGGGCAAAAGTTGAATAAAATAATAATAAGGCACGGAAAATCTATCATTTTAATACTAACTGTATTAGTCATATTCTTCTCGGCCTATATTAGGCTTATTCCCTACTTCAAGTACTCTCACTACGGCATTTGGTTACAATACGACGACAGCATGTTCGAGTACTGGCTCTCAAAGGTCCTCTACAAAAGAGGCATAGATTACTGGTACCAACTGACCCCTGAGAATACTAGATACTTGTGGTGGTGGCCAGAAGGGAGGGACGTAAGGAAGACCGAAACTCCGGGGCTGTCGTTCACCGGAGCTCTCGCGTACCCAATAGCAAGGACGTTAGGGCTGCGGCTCGTAGATTGGGTAGGGATAATCCCGGCGTTCTACGGTACGTTGGCCATAACAGCTTCGGCTGTTCTAGGCTACGTCATAGGGGGCCCGTCTCTCGCGCTCTTGATGGCTACTTCAACGGGATATCAATACGCCTTCATGCAAAGGAGCATAGCGAGCTTCGTAGAGAAGATGGCGCCGTGTTTGTTCTTCGGTACTCTGTTCTTGCTAGCGCTTGCCTTAGTGCTGAGGAGGTCTGAAACGAGCCCGACCACAACCGCTGCCCTTGGGGCCTTGGGAGGGGTTGCACTAATGCTCGCGTCGGCCTTCTGGGGAGGTTTTCTCACATTCCTAGCAGTTGTATCTATATTTTCAATGCTGATCCTATTCTTTACCGATAACGTAGCTATACTCAAAAACGTCGTTGTATTCTTATTAATCTCTGCATTCACCTTCTTCATTACCTCTAGGTGGATAACAACCATATGGATGCATAAGATCTGGGCCTTCGCTGCGTTTCTGTACTTATTATCAATAGTATTTGTACTTGCCGAAATCTTAGTGTTGAATAAGTTTGAGTACAAAAACAGACTAAAGTTCTGGAGCCTCGCGTTAGTAGTAGTTATACTTGCAATAATATTGGCCGTTACACATCCCTACGTCCTGAGAACTTATTTAAACGCGAGGTACATAATGATGGTAATGCCGTGGACCCGAAAGATAGAGAACCCATTAGCTAGGAGCGTTGCTGAACATCAAGGCATATTCAACGTGTTTTCGCCAATCGACTTGGTAAATGTCCTCGGCATAGGCCTCGCCGCCCCCATTGCCTTACTCATTGCGTTACAAGAATACATCAAGGGTCGCAAAGATGAACTATTACGTTCCCTTCCAATAATAGCCCTCGGATTGTTTGCAACCTACTTGGTACTTACGAACGTATCGGTTTACATGCTTACGACAGTGGGCTACTTCAGTGCAATGGCGGGCGCTTTGGCCATGTTCTGGGCGTTGAAACAAACAATAAATGAAAAGAGCGGTGTGATAAAAGTATTCTGGCTATCCTTATCGCTAATCATAGTAACGTTCTTAGCGAGCGGGTCGTACGCCGGGATAAGCTATGCTATAAACTACCCGCCGCCTTCGTTCCTCTCCGCCGGTACGGCCTTCTACAGTCCCCTCTTCCCGCACGCCACGAAAGTTATCGAAAGCAAGTGCAAGTTCGTCTTGGCATGGTGGGACTACGGCTACATGATAGGTACGGTTGCCAACAAGACTACTGTAGTGGACCCGGCCACGCTCAACGCAACGAAAATAGCGCAAGTAGCGAAGGCGCTTATAGGTAATGAGAACAACTTACTAATGGTGCTAAAAGAGTTCAAGCTCCCAAAGAAGGATACGTGCATCTTTGCTTACGAGGTGTTTCCCCTCTTGTCAAATAAAACGGTAATCTTAATACCTCAGGCCGGCGACTTCGCCAAATCTGTATGGATGTTTAGGATAGCTGGGTTCGATGACTCAACTATATTTAGTAAATACATAAATACCAAATATATAGTGATAGGCATCACCGAAGGCGGACGACGGATCACACTCGTCGTGGACAGTCCTAAGGAGATCATGCCTACTCGAGGTGGAGTTTTGATTAGAACTCCACAGAGGGGCTCGGTGTTATTGAGGAGCGTCGAGGTCGTAACTCCGCGCCCGCTTTACAATATCAACGACGTTAACCTTTACAAAATGATATATTTGGGATTAAAGGAGAAGGGATTCACCGTGCTAGACTCGTTAGGCCATAAGATAGAGAAGGACATAGGGTTCGGCAATTTAAAGCTGGAAGGCGTCGTCCTAGATCGCCTTTACCTCCCTAACAATAAGGTACTCCCCTTCCTAGGAGTAGCCGTAATTTACAAGTTCCGCTAAGCTCCGCGCTCCCAGCACCTAAGGTTTTTGAAAGCAAGGATAACGGAGACCACGTGGAAGAAAGTAATGAGGCTAGCGTTATTATTAACATTAGCAGCGCTCTCCGCACTAGCTTTGGAATATACGGTATCGCTCGCTAACCTCACCATCGTGAAAGCGACGGACGCGTACGAACGCGAAGTCATGAACGGCAGAATAGTGATGCCAGAAAAATTCTGGTTCTCCTATCCGAACGTCCTCTTCATCTATTCCGGCGGGGAACTCGCCAGGTACACTATTACGGACGATGGCGTTACGCTAACATCTTCGAGAAAGATAGCCAACGTAGTGTGGGTGCTTCAACAAAACAGCACCAGGATAATCATAATTACTGCCACCTCAATACTAGTTACTAACAACGCACTGGATATCTTACATAAGATGAGCTTCAACTCGAAAGACTTCAGACCGGCCGGGAGGTCTGGAGCTTGCTCTTGGTTCACGAGCGCTGGGAGACTCTTGGAAGTGTGCCCCACAAAGCTAGAGGTTTACCGAGTTCCCGCAAGAAGCTTCGGCGTGTTCTCCCCCAAGGGCCTCATTTTCTATCCTATTTGGAAGCTGGCCGGAGCTTGCAAGACCAACATCTCAAGGCTTCAAGAATCATTTATAAATAACACTACCTTTGTGTTACTGAAACACCTACACGGCTCTACGTTGGCAAAAATAGCTTGGAGGGGAGGACCTCGTCTCCTCAGCTGCGTTAAGTTGAGAGGTAATGCTTCCTTACTGAACACGTCGCTTGTGATAATTGACAAAAAAGACGACACTATAAGGTACGTTGAGTTAACAAACAACGTTTCATTCGCCGTTACCGGCGCCAAGTCAGTGAAGTTCTTGGGTTATTCCAACTCACCGTTGGGCTACAAAGCCTACGTGATATCGACCACATCAAAAGACGGGAACGACGTCCTAATCTCCTTAAGAGTCAAAGACGGGATTCCAATGCTCGCCATCTCATCGGAAAAGATGTTTTGTGTGCCCTCACCAACCCTTATATGTTTTCCGGAAGAGCTGGGCTACGAACCGGTCCACTTCAAAGACGTAGCTTCCCCTCACAGCGCCTTGCAGATATCACTCACCAAACGCTTCATAGAGGTTGTCGGTGAGAGGTCCGTAAACGTCAACTTGAAGTCCTTCTCGTCTCGCACCACATACACGATTAAACTCAGTGCGGAAAAACCGACGAAGGTAGTCTCGTTGCCGAGCGACAGCTACGAACTAAACGTAAAGAGTAGGGTCGGACGTGTGGTAACGTTCGTCGGGGCCCCTCCTCCCGGAACGGACTTCGACCCTTCCGTAATAAGGGTCGACATATCTCCAGACGTAATCATACCCTATGTTTATAGGTTAGAGATAAGGGTGATAGACGCCCAGACGAATGAGCCGCTATCAGGTGCCCTAATATACGTTAGCGGGATCACGGTGAGAGGGAAGAGGATCCAACTGGGGCCTCAAGTCACAGACGCCAACGGCACTGCGATTCTACATCTAGAGAAGGGGACATATATGATAAGAGTAGTTAAGGACTACTACAAGCCAGTTATTATAAGGAACTTAGTACTTGACCAAGATAAGATCATAAATATAAAGATGTTAGTTAAGGGAACAGAGGTAAAGATCAAGGTTCTGAGTAAGGGAGCTCCGCCGTTCATACCTAAGGGACCTATTGCTGGAGCAACCGTATCCATTCAAGGTAGGATAACAATAACGAAGAAAACCGACAAAAACGGCTTGGTTAAAGCAGTGCTTTTGCCGGGGACCTACAAGCTGGAAGTAACGGCGCCACTGCATAAGAAACATGTCGAGACGTTGAACGTTGTCCCCAGGGCCAGACCGTTAGTGAAAGAGGTGTACTTAGAACCTACACTGTATAACCTAACGCTAGTAATAAAGGACTCTTTAACGGGGCGGTTAGTCATACCTTCATTAGTGTCGATAACGTCTCTCACGAGCGGGCTATCTAAGATCATCAAGAACCCCGCATCCGGAACTATATTGGTTACGTTGCCGCCAGACACATATTCAATAAAGGTGTTGGCCAAGAACTACCTACCTTTCGAGCAAACCTACAACATATCGAGAAGTGTGACTTTGACTATACCTCTCAAGTTAAGGACGCTCAAAATCCGTGTCATGGTATTCGACGAACTTAAGAATTTGGTTCCAGCGTTTAACATAACGTTGGTGAACCAAGCCCTCGGTTTGAAGCTCAAATTCAGCTTAACGAGTCAGAACAACACCATAAGCGTCCCGCCGGGTACCTATAAGTTGAGCGTGATCGCTAAAGGTTACGAACCCCTAAGTACTACCGTAACTATTTCAGATAACACAAAGGTTTTGCAACTCACCATAGCTCATAAGTCTTTCAACGTGGTTATTAAGGCTAAAACAGACGATAAGTTGCTCTACGAGTTCATATTTTACTGCGAAGGACAAGTTCGGGGCGGCCCGCTCTTCGAACCCTTACCGTTGCCCAGAATTACCAAACCTACCCTCCAAACCACGATAAAGCTTCCGAGAGGCACTTACATGGCATCCTTGACTTGCTATTCTGCGACGAGAGAGAAGGCGGCGACTGGGAGCACTACCTTCATAGTTCCGACGAATGCTAAGGTAGAAGTACCCTTGACGCCTACCAAAACGGTAGTTACGATAAGGGTGTTGGACGTAAGGACGAATAAACCTGTTGCCAAGGCTGTAATCAAGATATACTACGTTCAACAGAAAAAGTTGGTAATAGGGGAAGGTATGACAGACGTGACCGGGAGGGCCGTAATCAAAGTGAACGCGTATTACATAGGCAAGCCGGTAGAGATAGTCATCACGGCCCCAGGGTACCAAGAGTACCGGTCTTCAGTAATATTGACGAAACAGCTCCCCATAGTTTACCTAAAACCGGCCCCTACGATTCTGGAAACTCTCTTCGGAAACCCGATACTGCTAATAGCCGTCGTCTTAGTAGGGGCGGCCGGAGCGTATTTGGCCTCTATGTTTATAGGTAGAGGGGGCGAGGAGGAGGAGATCTTTGAAGAGCTCGTCTAAGCTGGAGGTGCCAGTAACCGAGGAACACATATATACGGTAATTATCGGTAGGAACGTCATTGAAGAGACGAGAGAGGCTCTGCCAGAAGGCGTCAGGCCGTGCCTTGCGGTAATAGGCGAGGGGATAGCAAGAAGCGCGCCGTGGGTCATTCAAGAAATTAGTAAAGTTTTCCCTTCGTGGGAAGTAGTTAAAGATGGAGAAGAATCGAAGGACTTGAACGTAGCCCTAGACATAGTGAAGAAGTTGTGGGAGCTAAAAGCCGACCGCTGGTGCGCCTTGGGGGTTGTGGCCGGAGGCAGCCTGGGCGACACGGCCTCGTTCGCCGCCTCCATCTATATGAGAGGATTACCTTTAATTAACTTCCCCACGACGTTGCTAGCCATGATAGATAGCTCGTTGGGTGGAAAGACTGCAGTGAACTTCGAGGGCTTCAAGAACGTCTTAGGCTCGTTCTACCACCCTTGGTTAGTTGTAGATGACTTAAGGTTCTTAGATACATTGCCCGACAGAGTGTTCAAGTCGAGCTTGGCAGAAGCAATAAAGTACGGAATTACGTTGAACCCGGAGTTCTTAAATTACCTTAGAGACAACGACAAAAAGATATTGAGTAGAGATGACGAACACATCACAAAGGTCATCTCAGAGAGCGCTAGGACGAAGCTCGAAGTAGTAAGTAAGGATCCTAGGGAAAGGGTGGGAGTACGAGAAGTACTGAACTTCGGCCACACCGTGGGCCACGCCCTCGAGTCCGCCTCGAGGTTCGAACTCCTTCACGGTGAAGCCGTAGCTCTTGGAATGGTTGTAGAGACTCTATATGCAGAGAAGGTGGGCGGGTGCTCATCTTGCTACGACGCGCTAGAGAACGTACTTTCGAAATACTCATTAACGGAAGTCAAGGCTCCAAGGCTTAGTTTAGAGGAGTATAGAACCCTAATATTAAAAGATAAGAAGAGGGTGGGTGACCGCCTGAGGCTCCCGCTCTTGGAAGGCGTAGGTAAGTGGCGGTTGGAACTAGTCCCTCTTGACGACTTCGTAAATCTCACCTACAAGATTATGAGCGATGTACTGTGGTCAAAGGACTTCTAGACCTATCGCCAACGCAGGGCCCGCTTCAGGTCCGTAGTACTTTTCGTATACCTTTATGCCCTCTTCGACGCTTAGGCCCGGCAAGACCCTCTCCTCGCTCTCTAACATCTCTTTAAAATTCTTATAAACTACTAACTTTCTCACCTTAGTGTACAAGAGCTTGCCGGACGCGACGCTCTTAAATTGAACGATGTGGCCTACGCGCAGCCTCTTCCTCTTCTCGTCGTAAACTCTACCCTCCACTGCCTTCTCTCCAGAAGCGATCAACTCGAACCACCTATCTTCTAGCTTCATCTTGTGTACCTCTTCCGAGCGGAGCACAAGCGCCCCGAAGGGTTCAACGTGATCATCTTCCTCAAGGAGTCTTATGTCTTGAAAGGGTACCTCTCCTTTATATGGGCCCTCGCCTATTATGAAGTCTACGTGCACCGCTTCCGGCACTCTCCAAAATCCTGTCGACGTGCGTCCGTCCGTGACCACGGCCCCCTGAGGTGTTATTAACGCGTAGAACGGAAGCAGGTCGAGCCACCCTTCTGTAGGATGTTGACACCTCTTGCCCAGCGGACACGCGTAGTAGTCCTCTCCCTCATCAAATATTCCTATGGCATAGTCGCATACTTCGTCGATTACGTCAATACACAAAGCGAACTTCGAGTGATGGACTACGAAGCCTTCTCCAACCTTTCTGACGATCAAGGCCCTTTCGAGTTATACGTATTTACTCGCACTTATATTGGAGTGCCGGCGAACCCCCGTGACCTTTAAAGTATACCAAAAGGTCCTAACGTTTTCATCATCAAAAAAGAAGGAACTCATTGATATAACGAGAGAAGTTGAGGGGGCTGTGGCTGAGTCCGGAGTAAGAGAAGGGATTTGTATGGTCTTTGTACCGCACGCGACGGCGGCAATAATAGCGAACGAACACGAATACGGCTTGATGACAGATATAGTGAGGGCGCTGACCGAACTGGTCCCCCCAGACAAGGGCTGGGCGCATAACAGAATAGACGACAACGCCGACGCCCACATTCTGGCCTCAATCGTGGGCCCCTCGCGCTGTTTCCCGGTCAGCGGGGGCAGGCTGGTAAGGGGGACGTGGCAGAACATCTTCTTGGTCGAGCTAGACGGCCCCCGTCACTCGAGAAAAGTAATAGTTACCGTAATGGGTGAAGGAAGATGAAGCTTTACGTGGCGTCGGAAGATGATATTCTGTCAGGCAACGCAACAGACATATATTTTAAAAGGACTGTAGAAGTAATCAAGAAGAGCGGAAACGACAAGAAGGTTAGGATGGAGTTCCACGCTTACAGCCTTCCGAGAGGTTACGAGTGGGGCGTCTTTGCGGGCTTGGAAGAGCTACTCTACGTCTTAAAGGGGAAGGACGTTACGGTTTACTCGTTACCCGAGGGGACGTTGTTCTTCCGAAAAGAACCTATCATGGTAATCGAAGGCAAGTACTCTGAGTTCGGAGAGTTGGAGACCGCACTCCTAGGAATCGTAAGGCACTCGACCTCGATAGCGACCAAGGCCGCAAGAATAAAGTTGGCCGCCGGAAACAAGAGAGTACTGTTCTTCGGGTTGAGGGCCTTACACCCAGCAATACAACCGCTTGCCGACAGAGCGGCGTTCATAGGTGGCGTGGACGGGGTGGCGGGAGCGCTCAGCGAGAAGTTCTTGGGGGTGAAGCCTCAAGGGACCATGCCGCACGCATTAATTGTAATATTCGGGGACGAAGAAGAGGCTTGGAGAGCGTTTGACGAAACATTGCCAGAAGAGATACCAAGAATCGCCTTGGTCGACACCTTCTGCGACGAAAGGGAGAGCGCCCTCAGAGCAGTCAGAGTGTTAAAAGATAGGTTAAAGGGCGTGAGGCTCGACACCCCGAGCTCTAGGAGGGGTAACATGAAGGCAATAGTAGAAGAAGTCAAGTGGACGCTCAAGCTACACGGCGTTGAAGTCCCCATAATAGTCAGCGGGGGGCTAGACGAAGAGAAGATAGAAGAGCTGAGGGACCTCGTGGACGCTTTCGGAGTAGGTACCAGCATAGCATTCCCCCCAAGCGTGGACGTGTCTGCGGACGTGGTAGAGGTCTTCGAGGGAGGCAAGTGGGTTCCGAGGTCAAAGAGGGGGAAGCTGCCGGGCTTCAAGCAGCTGTTCCGAGACCGCTGCTTCAAAGACGAGGTCCTCCCTTGGGGCTCCGAGGGCAAGGGGACTCCGATGCTCACTAAGGTCATGGAAGGTGGCGAGTTAGTGACGAGGTTACCGAAGCTGAGCGAAATTAGAGATTACGTCTTGCGCCAGTTGGAGGAGCTCAAGACTTGCAGAGCTTAAACAAGTCGTCCCCCAAGTAGTGTATGTTCTTAATAATTTTCCCTTTCTCCATTTTCTCAGCCTCCTCCCTATCATAGAGAGCTGTGCCGACGGCTATGGGAAACTTTAGGTTCTCCGACCTCACTATGACGATGTCTCCCTTTTTGAATTCTCCTTGGAAAGAGATTATTCCGGGCCTCATGACGTCTGCCCCTCTAGTGACGTAAGGCACGGCCCCCTTGTCTACCACTACAGAGGGTCCCTCCACGTCGTTCCCACACAAAATTGGAATGTACTTGTTGTCCTTAAACCAGAAGGCGGGTTTCCCATCGACGAAGTAGACTAAGTACTCTTTCTCTCTTTCGATTCGAACTTTAACCTCCTCCACTTTCTGGTCTAGAGAGAACTTCGCCCACGGTAAGCCCTCCACCCTTTTTAAGAGTAGCTTCTTTTCTTTCTTCGAAAGGGGCCTCCTCAACACCCTCACGTCTTTAACCCCGGATGGTAATGCCCGTGGGATGAAGAGCCGTTGGGCGACTGAAACGTCAGAGATGTAGAGGCCTTCTTCTCCGGCTACAGACCCCTGCACATTCCGGGTTAATTGCTTGCACAACGCTTCAACGCATCGATTTTAATATTTTGTCTATAGATACCGACACGTGAGTTGAATTGGAGTTCACGCCTTCCAAAGGTAGGTGTGTAGACCTCGAGAAATACGGATCTAGGGTGTGCCACGCGGCCTCCACCCCGCTAGAGGGGTTGAGGGAGTACCTCAAGTGCGAAGATCTTAAAGACTGCGGCAAGCACGTCCAAAGTACGTTCTTCTTGGAAGGCGTATCGTACAGAAGCGCGAACGAACTAGCTACTAGGTGCAACTTGCCCCTCTTCCTAGAGGGTCCGCGGGAAATCGAGTTGGAGATTCTGAAAGCCTTGGGAGCTAAGTCGCTCGCCGAGGCGCGCGAAAAGATATTGGAAGTATCCAGCGACTTCGAGACTGTAGAACATATCGTAAATAAATTGTTCGTTGTACCACAAGGCAACATCACCGAATCCATAGATAAGTATTGTCACAATTTCGGTTTGAACTTAAGTAGCAAGTTCTGCGAACTGGCGCTGATGGTCGAGTTCTTTTACTTCCAAGCCATAGTCAGGTTTATCGAGTGTAGGTCCAATGGCAACGCCCTTCCGGAGTGCGAATACTTATTACCGAACTCATTGAGAGTCAGAGAATTACTGACCGTCAGGCTCAGTGACTTAGATTGCTTAGAAAAGATTGCCACAAAGCCAGACGTTTCCGAGGAAACTAGGAGAGTTGCGAGGGCCATTCTCTCGTTAATAGAGAGGGAGTACGGCATAGTATTACCGTAGCGGCCTTCCGAATTAACCTCACGACCCAGCCCTAACTGTAGGAGTGGGAGATAAGCTTTGTGTAATCCCACCCTCGCCGAACCGGTCGTCTTAATGAAGTCATCCTACGATGGTTCTTGGTGGCTAGTGGAGGGCAAGAGTGTGAAGAAGCTCAGCGAGGACGAAGTAATAAACAAGTTATCGGAGTGCGAAACCTACGGCGGCGCGACCTATTGCGCGAGAGAGGCGTTGCTCCTCGTGTGGAGTAAAGGCGGAGAGTGCGCAGTGGGGCTGAAGGGAGTAATCCCAGAGGACCCCGACGCTTGGTGTAACCTGGCGCGCTTAGCAGAACTTCTGAGGAGTAGGTTGCCAGAACCGGTCTTCGTAGAGGATATCTACGTTGCCGCCGCCCAACTCGCTTGGAGCTCTGAGGACGCAACGGCATCAACATAAGCTTCGCACTCGGGGTCCATTACTCGGGATACGTTTTTGGAAAGGAAGGTTCTACTTATTGACCTCTCTAAAATTAATCTCGAAGAGCTAAATGTAGATGACTATCTCCACACTAGGTTCCTAGGCGGGAAAGGCTTCTGCACGTACTTCATATACAAATACGCACAGCCGTGCACAGACCCTTACGGCCCCCGTAACGTCGCCGTAATCGCTGCTGGGGCGTTAGCGGGCTATGCGCCGGCTTCCGGGAAGACGTGTTTCGGTGCCGTCAGCCCGTTAACCGGGCTGATCCACGACTCCTACGCCGGTGAAGTGTTAGGGCCCAAACTGAGGATGGCCGGTTACGACGCTATAGTGATTACCGGAAGGTCCGAAGAACCAGTTTATATCTACGTAACAGAGGAAGGGGCTGAGATCTTAAACGCGGATGACATATGGGGCTACAGCACCTCCAAGGCGACAAAGGTACTGAAAGAGAGGCACGGGAAAAAGAGCAGTGTAGCAGTAGTGGGTCCGGCTGCCGAGAACAAGGTTAGGTACGCCTCCGTAATCGTCGACTATCATCGAGCCGCAGGACGAGGCGGTATAGGAGCAGTATGGGCAAGCAAGGGTCTGAAGGCCGTAGTGGTCAAGGCAGCTAGACCGCTCCCAGAGCCAGCGCTAGGGAGGAAGGCGTGGAGGGAAGTAGCCACAAAGCTTTACAAGAAGTTCCAAGCTTTAGGTTCCAACTTCTCCAAATACGGAACGAACAACGGGCTGGTAACAGCTGATAAGTTGGGTATGGCGCCACACTTCAACTTCAAGTACCCCCATATGGGGAACGTCGGAGAACTCACGGGCGAAAACGTAGCAAAGGTTGCAAAGGCCCCCTACGAAGTGGAGGACCAATCCGTATTCGGCTACATGTGTCCAATAAAATGTTCAAAAGTGATAAAGGATGAGAATATCAAAAGCGAGTACGAGCATTTGGGTATGCTAGGCGCGGCTGACGGGATATACAAACTAGCGGACGTCCTTAAATCTATTAAATTAGTGAACGATCTTGGCCTCGACAGCATATCGTCAGGTAACGTGATAGGCTGGGCGGCGGAAAGCGAAGAGAAAGGTTTACTCAACGGCGTGATGATGTGGGGAGACGGCGAGAGGCAAAGAAAGCTGTTAGAGGAAATAGCCTATAGAAGGGGAATAGGCGCCGTCCTCGCGGAGGGCGTCAAGAGGGCTTCCGAGATATTGGGCTTCGGAAAGGAGTGGGCGGTTCACGTTAAGGGGTTAGAAGCCCCTGCCTGGGACCCCAGAGGGTTGCTCGGCTTTGGGCTGAGCTATGCCACTGCTGATGTCGGGGCCAGTCACTTGAGGGGGTGGCCCCGTCCCCACAGACCTCCCAGGGGGAGCGCGCTAGAGGCGTTGGACTCCTTACTGTACGATAGAGACAAGACAAGCGTTGCCGATCACATGGGGACGTGTGTATTCTTGGCCTACGACTTTCCGGACTGGAGCGAGCTGTTGAAGGTTGTTTACGACTTAGATTATGATACGGAGGAGTTAAGGAAGTTGTCACAAAGAACCGAAAGCTTGGCTCGGTTGTGGGCACTCAAAGTAGGTTACACGAGTAATGATGACACCGTACCGCCTAGGTGGATGGAACCGGTGCCCAAGGGGCCGAACGCTGGCCTCAAAGCGTTCGTTTCATGGGAAGACTTGGAAATCTCTAAAAGAGAATACTATAAGAGAAGGGGGTGGAGTCCTCGGAAAGGAGTTCCGCTTCCTTCGACTCTTAAGTCGTTAGACCTCCACTTCGCTCTCGAAGATGCCGAACTCCTCTTGAGGAGATTAGAACCAGAATATTACTAACCCCTACCCTTCCAGTGGAACCCACACTTTTCCCACATAATCTTCTCCCTCTTGACAGAATCTCGTTCGTGTTCACGTCTTACGCTCGTATGAGCGAGAGTACCTTTCGTGTGGAAGGGTAGCGCACTCCCTCCTTAGAGGTCATATTCGTCTTCATGCTTCTTCTTTCTTTCTTCCATTTATTCTTTTATCAATCTGATGTACTTGAATCTCTACCATATTTCCAATACCTTTGAGTCTAGTAACTTAGAGTGACGACTTATACTAACATGTTAAAGCAATTACTCCACGAATTAATGAATAGAAAATTATACAAAACAAGGAACAATGGAATATGGAGGCCAGACTGTACAGTCGAAACGGCGGGGGAAGTCCTCTCTGCAAAATATTAGAATAATATGCACCGGAGACGCGTCAGAAAGAGCGCGCGTGGGAAAAGTGTGGGTTCCACTGGAAGGGTAGGGGTTAGTAAGACTCGGTTGTGGAAATCGTTAATAAAGTGTGTGACAAGATAACGTAACGACGGGGGACTTGGGTTTTGGCATCTGAGGACGAGGTCCGGGAAGAGGTAGTTGAAGAGACACACAAGAAAGTAATGGAAGAGCTAGAGAAAATATACGAGGATGAAGAGATAGAGGTGTTCGCGGCTCCTGACGACAGTGAGCTCGAGAAATTGCTATTGGAGATTCTCAAGGAAAAACCTATGAAGTTTAAAGAGTTAAAGGAAGTGTTCTCGGCAACTGCTGGCGAGGACAGGCTAAGGAGGTCGTTGATGAAGCTGTTAGAAGAGGGACGCATAAGAGAACTGGAGGACGGCACGTACACAGCTATAGACGTAGTAGAAGATATATATTCAACCGCGGAGGACGAAGAATTCATAGAAGACGTCTTAGAAAACGTAGAGGCTGAGGAGGAGGAAGAGTTAGAGGAGCTAGAGTTTGACGAGGAATTTTGAAAAAGAACGAGATGTAGTGGGCAGACATTGAAGACCTACGGACTCTCTTCGCTACCTTCGTTTAACTTGGACAACTTAGTGCGCACAATTTCGGCCAGCTGGGGTCCGTAGTAAGCTTCTAGCGCCGTAATTAGTTCCTCTATTATTTCCTTCCTCTTCTTCAGTAACGTCAAGACTTCATCGAAGTCATCGCTCTCTAAGTATTTCTTCAAGCTCTCTATAGGGTTCGGGCTGTCGAAGGATGAGAACTTGTACTTGTTTTCGGCCATCCAGACGAGCTTTCTAACCTCTTTGGTAGTTCTTTCGTCCAACGAGTGAGATGCTAGTATTACATTGAAAATCTGTCTTAGGAAGTCGGGCTTCAACTCCAGGGTCCCCATACAGGCCTCTTGTCATCCCCCAAAATGTCGTTGGCGGTCCCACCCGGATTCTTAGGTCATTCCCACTTCAGTCTTGGGCGCGTTGTTTATTCTTCTTCTGTTCGTAAAGTGCTTTGGGCATTGCCCTTATTTCGCCAGTCTCACTGTTTATTATGACTATGTATTCCCTCCCGTACTTGTGTACCACGTGCTTGGGTATGTATATGTTTAGCGGTAGGGTGTAGTATATGTACTTGTAGAGCTTGTCGTTGACCACCTTTTTACCTACAACTTCTCGCACGAGAGCGTCTCTTACTCTCTCCATTCTACGCCCCCACAGACCTTGTGCACGCTTCTTAATTATAAATTAATGTAAGGTTTTCAATCCGGCAACGGTGTGTTACGGAACTCCCACCCAAGTGCTTGAAAAGACTGTTTTATGTCCAAGCTACGGGAAAGTAGGCGTGACGGACTTCTTGTCAGAACTGTGGTCCGTAGTGAAAAAGAGAATTGAAGAAAAGCCTCAAGGCTCATATACTGCTGAGATAGCCAAGAAGGGTATACCTTTCGCCGCCAGGAAGTTAGGCGAGGAGAGCGTAGAGCTCATCGTGGCTTCACTGTCGGAGTCCCGGGACTCAGTTATTTATGAGGCTGCAGACGTGATCTACCACCTAATGGTACTGTTGGCGCTGGCGGGGGTGGAGTGGTCCGAAGTTATCGAAGAATTAGAGAGGAGGTCGAGGGTGAAGGTGAGTGCTGGCGGCGATAGTTAACTACGGAATAGGGAACTTGTTCAGCGTTAAGAGAGGATTCGAGAAAGCGGGGTTTAGAACAGTGGTAACTAACGACAAAGGGGTGCTGAGGGAGAGCGACGTCGTAGTCCTGCCGGGGGTGGGTTCCCATAAGGCTGCTGTTACTAATATGACCTCCTTAGGCATAATCGATGTAGTTAAGGACGCGGATAACTTCAAGTTTGGTATTTGCCTAGGTATGCAGTTGCTCTACGAAGAGAGTGAAGAAGGAGGGCTCAAGGGCCTAGGAATCTTAAAGGGAAAGGTAGTGAAGCTTAGGGGAGTCCCTAAAGTCCCACATATGGGGTGGAACAAAGTAGTAGGCAACTCGCCGTTGCTCGAAGGCTTAAGTGGCGAGTACTTCTATTTCGCACATAGCTACTACAAGGAGTACGAAGGAAGAAGTGAAGAGCAGGCAGTGACAGAGTACGGAGAGGCTAGGATAACGGCTTTGGTCTGCTCTGGTAAGGTTTGCGCTACACAGTTTCATCCGGAAAAGAGCTACTTGAGCGGGATACGATTGTTAAAGAACTTTTACGGCTACGTGAGGGGCTAGAGAGGCGAGACGCTGTCCACCTCATCTGGGCCCACCCTTATGTTACCTACGCGGGCCGAGCCACTGAAGTCGATGTTAATCAACTTTCCACTTATCATGTTCCCTTGTCTTAGCTTTATTGATACTTCGTCGGGATACAACAACGCGTTTAACGTCCTGATCACCTCAGAGAATCGCCTCCTATTTTTGAGCGAAGTATTGGCCCTTGTTGTTATGACGAAGTAAATGTAGGAGGGAAGGTTGTGAACTACGTCGTTCCCTACAAGTTCGATGAGCACCTCCTTTCCTCTCATTACCTTATTGGGCCAGAGGTAATGGACCTCGTCTCCATACAAAAATCGCAATACTTTTACTGTCTCTTTCATTATTATTAGGAGTTCGCTAATGTTCTTGTATGCTAACCTTTGTGGTTGACGGTCAACTATTACGTAGTATTTGCCCCTCCTCACGATAGGGATACCTAAACTTTTTAGTGTCTTAATGGCTGCGCGAAATTCGTATTCCTTTAAGTTTAGATTCTTCCTTATCGAGAATATGTCCTCCTCTCCTTCTATTCTTTGTAAGATCTCTAAGGTCCACACCCTTAGAGAACCCCGAGGGGGTGTGGCTTGGGGCGTTAAACGGTTAGAGGCCCGGTCCCAGCACGGGGCGGCTGCGGCGCCTCTCGGACGCCACCGCCGGACCCCGCGCGACCGGCTTAACTTCCGGGTTCGAAATGGGTCCGGGTGTTGCCCGGTCGCTGTGGCCGGGCC
>NZ_JBWNMZ010000011.1:0-61493 GCF_056435145.1 Ignicoccus sp. | reverse complement strand
ATTTCTTAAATGGAGAGAAAAATAGCTGGGAATTGTAAGGAAGCGGTAGAACGAAAGCCTTTTAAGGGAAGGAACTTGGAGCTTTATACGGAAGCGCTCGGTGGAGTCTCAAGAGAGGATAGAAAGTGAACCCTACTCCTCGGCGGCGTTCTTTCTATAACGAGCACTTTTCGTGGAGTCTCAAGAGAGGATAGAAAGCAGCAGTTCCGCAAGCTTCTGTTCCTGAATTGCTATGTTTAGTGGAGTCTCAAGAGAGGATAGAAAGATATGTTTCAATTCCGTGCATGCGCATGCGTTGTTTTCTATTCGTGGAGTCTCAAGAGAGGATAGAAAGACGGCATTAACGCAGACGAAATAAAGCAACTCATCAAGTGGAGTCTCAAAAGAGGATAGAAAGATACAGAATCCGTGCCTTCTCAGTCACCAAATAAAATCCAAACGATAGGATTACAAAATAGGATAGAAATGCCCAACGAGTTCTGCTAGAGAATTTTTCTCCTTCGTAAAGGACTCCTTTCCCTTACTACATCCAAAGCTTTCTCACCTAAGATGTCCAAGAGGGTCAGCCAAGACGGTGGTAAGGGGAGCTCCCCCAAGGCTTCGAGAGCTTCCACCATCACTGGCTTCCCGTCCCTCATGGTATAGACTTCGTCAGCTACCGAAGCCCAGTCCGGCTCGTGGGAAGCAACTAGGACTCCTTTCCCGGACTCTAATGCCTTCGAAACGAAGGCGACGAGCGTCTCGTAAGAACCCTTGTCCAAGTTCGCAGTAGGCTCGTCCAGCAAGAGGAACTCCGGGTCGTATACCGCCACAGAGGCCAAGGCCACCAGCTTCTTCTGACCGTAGCTGAGCTTGAAGGGGTTGCGGTCCAAGAACTCCCTTATTCCAAGCTCCTCCGAGACTTCCAAAACTCTTCTCCTTACCTCCTCCTCATCTACCCCCGCGGTACGGACGGAGTAGGCTATTTCGTCGTAGACCGTGGCGTTGAAGAGCTGGTCGTCGGGGTTCTGGAAGAGTACTCCGACCCTCCTCCTGTCCGCTTGTGAGAAGGACCTTCCGTCCAAAACTACTGAGCCCCTCTTCAAAGGCAACAAGGAGGCGAGGGCGTAGAGTAAGGTACTCTTCCCGGAACCCATGGGTCCGACTACCACGCCCAAGACGCCTCTCTTGACGCAGAGGGTGGCCCCTCTCAAGACGTAGTCCTCATACCCGAACCACGCGTCCAACAAACACAGCAAGGCAGTTCACCCCCAACAACGCTAAGGACGTCAACGTTGGGCTGAGGCGCCGAGGGGCCTCGAAACCCAACCCCCTGGCCTTAACTACCAGCATGAGGGTTAGCGCCTTCGAGGCCCTCCTAGCCAGCAACGCGCCCACGGCCGTCGCCAATGCCCACCAGATTTCGCGGAGCCTTGGAGGGGAGAGGGTCCTTGCCCTCCTGGCGAGGATGAGGGAGTTAAGCTCTTTGAGGGCTAGGTACGTTTGTAATGGAATTAACTTAATCATTAATTTTACTTCGTCAGAAACGGGTAAAGAGTTGACAAAACCCTCCCACCCGGTGAGCGAAATAATGAAAATAAAAACGGAAGAGGACGAGAAGCTTCTGACCACAAAGTCCAAAGCCCTCATAGGGTCCGACAACAACAAGGGAGCCGACACGACAGCGTCGAAGAACAATAGCGTTAGGAGTGCCTTTCCGAATCCTCCCTTAACAATTAGGTATATTCCCAAAGGGATGTCGACCAACGCCGCAAAGAGGTCGTTGGCGGCCAGGGCGGAGGAGGCGAGCGCGCTTAGGAGGAAGAGCAGGGGGGCCTTGGGCCTCACGTCCTTGGATGCGAGTGCTCTCGCCGCCTCAGCGGCCGTGTCCAAAAGACTCGCCAAGACTCTGTCGAACAAATTGATCACCTTTTGAACAAAAACTTGCTCAACAAATACACCGCAACCACACCTATAACGCCCGAGGCAAGGTAGCCCAGGGTGTCGGGAAGCCCTGGCACGGTGTAGTCCAACAGCGGGGTCCAGTTGACCTTGTCCGTGACGTCGTGTAGTCCCAACGCTTCCGCCGCTACGTCCAAGGGTTCATGGTAGCCCACGGCGTTGGCCAACACCACGCCGAACAAGGGGCTTACCACTATCATCGCCGAAATCGCGTACCAAACCTTCCTCACGGCTTCCACCCCGCACGAGTGGACATGTAATAGGTTACTAAGGCTGTGATTATTCCTTCTATAATACCCAACAAGAAGTGCCAACCAAACATTATAGGCAACGTCACCTCCAATCCGTAAGGGAAGGAGGGACTCAACCCTATCTCGACTCCCGCCGTCGCCCCCGCGACCGCTATGCTGAGCCAGCCGGCCAAGAAGGAGGCTACGAACGTTCCCTTCGGCCCTCCGAGCACCTCCTTAACTGACTTGTAGACGAGATAACCTACCCACACCGCGACTATGCCCATGTTGAATATGTTCGCGCCCAGTGCGGTGATCCCCCCGTCGTGAAACAAGAAGCACTGTACGCTGATTACTAAGGCCATTATCAAACTTCCCAGCCACGGACCGAAGAGTATCCCGACCAGAGCCCCTCCGACGAAGTGTAGCGACGTCCCTCCGGGAATGGGCCAGTTGAGCATCTGGGCGGCGAATATTGCCGATGCGAAGGCGCTGGCCCAAGCGGACTTTTCCTCTCCCAAGATATCCTTGGCCTTCTTCCACGCGTAGGCTAAGTACGTCAGAGCGACGGCGTAGGTGACCACAATCCAAGGGAGACTCAAGAAGCCGTCTGGTATGTGCACGTCTATTCGCCGCTATGTGCACACGGTTAGAAGTTAATGACCTTTCCTCCAGCGTTTATCCATTTGCGAAGCTACCCTCAAGAACTCCTCTCTCGCGTGGGCTGCGTATTCGTTCATTTCTTGTATTTCATCTATAACTTCGCTTAATTCCTTCAATCTTTGGATTGTTTCGAGAGTCTTTTTGAAAGACCTAGTTGCGTATCTCATGTAGTCCACCCCGTACTCTTTCGACAACTTCTTGGCCGCCTCGTCCAAACTGACGAGAGCGAAGTGGTGGAGCACTTGGGTAACCGCCATCGCTCTGTCGTGCTCTTCAGGAGTGCTGGTGATTACCTCGAACCCCATGGATACTAAGATGTTCTGGACCAGCCTCACCCAGTAGTCGTAGCTCTTCACCGGCACTACCACCACCGTCTCGCCCAAGGGCTCAACTTCTGGACCGAAGAGCGGGTGAAGGCTGATGTACTCGATGTATTCCGGTAAGACTTTTAGCACCTCTTCTACAACCGCCTTCTTTACTGAGGATATGTCGCTCAGGAGGGCTCCAGACCTCATAAGGGGGGCTAGCCCCTTTACGAGCTCCGGGACAGCCTTAGGTGGGACAGCCAAGATGAGCCACTCTACCTCTTTGACGACCTCCTTCGGCTCCCCCCACTCAACTTTGAACCTTTTAGCCATCCACTCTGCCTTCTCCAAGTTTCTCCCGGTGACCACGACCCTGTGGCCTGCCCGGGAAAACGCCTTCACCAGCTGTTCTCCCATGCCGCCGTAGCCGTAAATCCCGACGTAAACCTTCTCGGGAGTGTACAGCTGGATCTTTTTAGACTCTTCCAATATCATCTTAAACATTTCTTTAGTGAAGTCTTGAGGTATTCCGAGCTCCAGTCCCCAGACCGTCCTTGTCACCATTACCTCTTCCTCCCTGTCCTTGTCGTATACCGGAAGTCCCAAGTTCTTCTTAGTGTCTGTGATTTCCTTAACTATCTCGAACCTTTTCTTAAGTAGCTTCAATATCTCTTTATCGAGCTTGTCGAGCTCCCTCCTCTTAACTTTCAAGGTCTCGAGGGGGTTCTCGCTCATCTCCTAACCCTCCTTTCGAGCCTTTTCACAGCATTGATTATAGAGGTAAAGTCGAGTCCGTTCGCAATTATAATGTGCCTCACGTCCCGCGCTGACTTTCCAAACGAGCGGGCGCCGAGAATCTCCATAGGTACCGGAACGGTCTGAGCTAAGTACTCTGCCACGGCCGAGCCGAGTCCTCCCCTGACGCCGTGCTCCTCTACGGTCACCACGCCAGAGTACTTGCCTGCCACCTTGTCGAGCGTTTTTGTGTCCAAGGGCTTAACCGTGTGCATGTTTATAACTGCGACGCTGGTGCCTTCCTTCTCGAGCTTTTCTGCCGCAATTAGGGCGTCCCAGAGGAGGGGGCCGTTGCCTATTATCGCGAAGTCGTAGCCGTCCTTGAGCCAGACCGCCTTACCTACCCGAAACTCATAGTTGTCGTCTTTGTATACCTTAGGGCCGTAATCCCTCCCTATCCTCATGTAAACGGGCGTCGGGAAGTCCAGTATCTCCGGCAAGGCCTTCCTTATCTCGGTCGCGTCCGCCGGCACTACGACGCTCATGCAGGGCAAAGTCCTCATGAGGGCTACGTCCTCCAACACTTGGTGAGACGAGCCGTCCCCGGCGTCCGAGAAGCCGGCGTGAGTGCCCACTATCTTCACGTTGACGTGTGCCCTGCAGACCGTGTTCCTCACTTGCTCCCAAGCCCTCATTAAGAACATAGCGAAGGCTGCGACCAATGGTTGGAAGCCCACCGCTGCCAAGCCAGCGCTCATCCCTATCATGTTCTGTTCGGAAATACCAACATTGATGAACCTTTCCGGAAACCTCTCGGCGAACCACTTCGTCCGGGTGGCGTCAGCTACGTCGGCCGTCAAAACTACTAGGTCCTTCCTCTTCTCCCCCTCCTTGACCAGCTGTTCCCCAAAGGCGTTCCGAGGCGACTCGTTCAACGTCTCTCCCACCCCGGACCCACCAAAGGCCTTTATAGTTCCACCGAGCAAGAACCCCAGCCTTGCCATGAAAGTGCACGTCGGCACGTCCGGATGGGCCTACCGCTGGAACAAGGGAGGGTTGAAGGGGTACGTGAAGAACACTCCCTTCGACACGGTAGAGTTAAACTCAAGCTTCTACAGAGTTCCCAATGAGAGGACGGTCGAGAGGTGGGCTAGAGATGGCTCGGGCTTGCTCTGGAGCGTTAAAGTATACAAAAAGATAACCCACACGTCCAAGTTCGGTCCGGACAGCTACGAGACTTGGGATGAGTTCGAGAGGGCCTTCAAGCCCCTTGACCCATTGATCAAGTTCTATTTATTTCAACTACCTCCCAGCTTTGGGCCGGGGGACTTCTCGAAGCTAGAGGAGTTCTTAAAGACCGTATCTTTAGGGAGGAGAGCCGCAATCGAGTTTAGGAACAAGGAACTGTTCAACGATAAATACATCAAGAAGTTAGATGAGTTGGAAGCTACGTTCGTTAGCGTAGACAGCAAGAAGTTTAAGGTATATGCGAAGATTGGGCCTTACGCTTACTTCCGGCTGCACGGCCGTGGCGAGCCCCCTTACGCTTATTCCTATACAGAGACGGAACTGGAGGAAATAGCGAAGAAGGTAGTCGAGGTTGGAGGCGAAGCGTTCGTGTACTTCAACAACGACGATATGTACAAAAACGCTTTGACATTCTTAGAAATAATGAAGAGGTTTTCAGAACCTTAAGATAACAACGAAAGGAGCAAGAAGTGGGTCGACGCTAGGGCCGCGTACAAGAAGGCCTCCTCGCCTTGGGAGGCCTCGGCGCTGGTGTAGTATATCTCCGCCGCGTAGGGCGCTAGTCCCCTGTTCAAGGCCAGGGCGGCGTTACACTTCAAAGCGGCCATCATTTTACTAATCATGGTGTCCGGCGAGATATTGTAAGTTGTGTGGAGGCTATACGTGACCAGCGCTGAAAGGTAGGTGCTGGCCGCAAGTTTGTATATCGCCGGCATGTCGTTGGCTTCCTTGTATACCCCCGCTGCAGTCCCTAACTCGCTGGACGGGAGGGCACCCAATTGTGAGCTTATAGCTGTGTAATAAGCGAGGAGTTCGCCGGCCGAGGAGTAGAGCGCCAGAGCGTCCCTCAAGAGTTCCTTAGGATTTGCCTTAGGTCCTGGCGGCTCCAAGGAGATCAAACTCATCCAAGTCTTAGCAGCCTCAGAGTAGTACTTAGCTAATACTAAGTAATATATGATGTCTGTTAGGTCAGTACTGTTTAACGCCTCGTGGTAGAAGTAGTAGGCCTTCAAAACCCTAGTAGCAGCGGTGAGGAGCGGGTCCAGCTCGTTCACGTCGTAGGTCATGTTGTTCATTATAGTAGAGTTGGCCTCGTTTATTCTACTCTCGACCTCGTCGCTGAGCCTCACCAAAGCTTTGAATCCGCTCAACGCTACCTCGTCGTACCATTTGGCCTCTTCTGCCAAGATAGCTGCCGTGAAAGCGTAGTTCACCCCTTCGTAGGGGTCCTTCGCCTTGCGGGCCTTATCGGCCATCCCATCTGCCTTAGAAAGTAGGACGGTCGACTCTTGACTGATGCCTCGGACCTCCGAGCGGGCCTCTTTGTAGAGCTTCAAGTAGTAGTTCCTCCACTCATTCATTAACTTTAACACTTCGTTGGGTAAGTCGACCTCCGCTTTGCACTCTCTTAACTTCACACCTTTCAGCCAGACTTTTAGGGCCTCATAGGCCGTAGCAACTGGGACGACCTTAATGCCCAATCTATTTCCCTCTTCGATTAAGTTAACCTTCTCTGTCCTAAAGCGCTGAACTATCCCGAAGGGCAGGGGTTCGATATTCACGACCCTTCTGGTGACGACTTCCTCTCCCTTAGGGATCACAAACACCTTATAACCGTTCTGAACGGCCGCGATCATCTTAGCGTAGACTCCTCCGACCGGCCCGACGACCCCGTCAGGGCCCACGGTGCCGGTGCCGGCTACGTCCTTCCTGATTGGGGTTCCTGTGAGGGCCGAGTAGGTCGCCACGGTCATCGCCAGCCCCGCGCTGGGGCCGCCCACTATCACGCTCGGAGTCTTAAACTTGAAGAAGAAGTCGTACTTGGTCCAGTCCTTGTGCGCCAGCGCGGAGGCCACCAGCACCGCGACCCGGGCCACGCCTTGGGTGTCGACCTCCGTCAAGGGTTCTGAGGAGACGTAGATCTCCCCGCTTCCCGGATAGGCGACCGTCACTTGGAGGGTTCCCACTACTCCGCGCTCCTCCCCTCCGGGCCCCACGCTGACGCCTACCACCGGCACTTCAGCCACGCGGACTTGGGAGTAGCACCGGCTAGCCCCGAGCGCGAGGGACGCCAACAGCAGTAAGGCGACTAGTTGCTTCAAGGCATTCGCCGCTGCGACCTCCCGGAGCGCCCTTAAATCTGGAAGACGGCGCCCAACATGTCCTTGAGTTCCTCCAACCCTTCAGCTATCAGCCTCACCATCGCCTCCTTTCCGTAGTAACCCTTGTCGAATATAACATCGGGTACCTTACCCAAGTCAGAGTAAGCCTTCCTTACGGCCCACCTCATGCTCTCCTCCCCGGGAGGTTCGGTATCCCTCTTGAGCTCGTAGACCTCGTAGCCGGCCTCGGAGAGCGCCGAGACGTTCTCGGGGCTGTACCTTATGTTCATAACTGCCCTCACGCGCGGGTTGTACTTCTGTGCCTCTAACAGCAAGCGCGCCGTGTGGTCGGCTTGACCCCACCAAGGGACGCAGCAAGACCTAAGCCCCTTGGGAGTCAACCTGAGCCTCCCGGGGACTCCGAGCACCGAGCCCTTGCCCCTCACCAGCTCCTTCGGAACCGAGTAGGCCACGTTTATCCCGACTTCCGGGGCGATCTTCTTGGCCTTCTCTAATGGCAAGCTCTCGAGCCATTCTATGAAATACTTGTACTCCTCGTACATGCAGTGCCTAACCGCGTCGTACCTCATCTGGAACAACGGGTCCAAGACGTCCTCGCCTCGAGAGAAGAAGTGTGCCAGTCTCGCGTAGCCCACCGCCTTCCTCGCGGCTACCACTGGGTCGTCGCCCAAGGCTAGGTACGAGGCTAGGGCCATGGCCATGAAGCTTCCGGACCCGTGGAAGGACGGCGCCCTTTTCGTACCCCTTATTATTTCCACGTACCCGTCGTAGTATATCACGTCAGCTAATACATCCAAGTGCCCGCCCGTGACCACGACCAGCCTCGGGCCCATCTTAGCTAACGCTTCGGCCGCCCTCATCGCGTCCTCCACCGTGCGGACCCTCAAACCGGTTAGGGCCTCCGCCTCCGGGGCGTTGGGTGTCACCGCAAACGAGACAGACAAGATCTTCTTGTAGGTTTCCAAGCTACCCTCGTAGAGCGTTCCACCGGCCGAGGCCTTGAGGACGGGGTCAACCACCACAACTCCGTCCAAATACTTCAGTAGGGCCTCGGCGAGCTCCTCGTTACAGAGCATCCCTAACTTCCAATTCCGTACTCCTTTCACGGCCTTAAGCTGACCTTCCAGAACCTCTATATCGCTGCACTTAGAGCCGTAGAACTCGGTGGGCGTTTGGTACGTGATAGCCGTCGCCACCGGGTGTACGTGGACGCCGACGGCGCTGCCGACCTTGACGTCCATCTCTACCCCAGCGCCCCCGGAGGGGTCGAGGCCGCCGACGGCCGCCACCCTCTTCACAGCCAAACACCTAGGGTGATGATAAAGTGCTATTGAAAAAGTTCAACATTAGGTGCTCGAAAGTCGAATGGGGCCCCTACATAGCAGTCCTAAGAGAGACGTTTGGGGTCGGAGCTCTAGACTTAGACGGGAGGTACGTAGTCAAAGGAGGAATGACGAGGTTTAGCGACTTGAGCTGGAGCGGCAAGGTGCTGGGCGCGGTTTCTAAAAAGAGGTTGTTAATGCTTGACTTCTCCGAGGGGCTCGAGAGGGTTAGGGAGAGTTCCGTCAAACTCGAAGGGGCGGTGAGCGTGGTAGGGGTGGAAGGCGGCTTCGCCGTCGGTACGGAGGACGGGAGGGTTCTAATACTGAGAGAGGGAAAAGTAGTTAAAGAAATAAGAGTAGCTGAGGAGCTGCCCGTAACCCGCCTCGAGAGGACCGAAAGCGGCGCCTTGCTGGCGGTCGCAGGTAAGTACAACCTAATCATCGTAAACGAGAACGGAGAAGTACTGGCGCACCACAGCTACCAATGGGACTTGAGTAAGGTCCGGTGGACCCCGGACTTGGAATGGCTCATCGTGTTCAACAACGACGAAATCCAAATACTTAAGTTCGAAGAGGGGCACGAAAATTACGTCAAAGTAGCCGAGGTTCGGGGCAAGGGGAGGGACGCCGAGTGGTGCAACACCGACTTGTGTCTAGCGCTCAACAACAAAGTCATGATATATAAGGACTTCAACGTAGGCGAGCTGCCGCGCGTCACCTTCGCCTTCGAGTGTAAGTCGTGCTCGTGGGCTCCAAAGTGCAAGGGCGTTGCCATGTGTGGGAACCTGTTGGCCGTTATTAAGTTCTAATCCTCGAACTCAACCGCCACAGCCACGTCGTGGGGCTCCAAGTAGTCGCCGGGCCTGAGAGGAGTCACCTCGTTCAGTCCGGAAACCTTAGCTACCACATAAATCTTCTTCTTCCTTTTTCTACTTAGGACGTCAGAAAGCTCGTGCGCCGTGAGGCGCTCCATCCTCCCCAACACGTACATCTTGTTGGCTATTTTGGCGAAGAGTAAACCCCCCTTCTTAAGTAAGCTCAGCTCGACTAGCCTCGGGTGCTCTTCAGAGAGGGCCGAGAGGAACATGGCCGCGGTGGGGTCGGTTAGCGACTCCTTGAAGAGATACCCGAAGGAGTCGAGCGTGATAACCACGTCAGCTTCGAACTCTTGCGAGGCGAGCTTCTCCGCCCTCTTCGTGTGGGCAACGAATATCAACCTAGGGGGGTACAAACTCTTCCCCATCAAGCTTCGTATTACTGCGAGGCTGGAGAGCCCCTCCTTGTCGTTCTTACCACATATAACTATATCGCTCGCAGTTTCTATACCTCCTCTCAAATAAGTATCGACCTCCGTCAGCGAGCCCCTTACTATTACAACTCCAGCTTCTCTGGCCTTGGCTACGTATTTTTCTGGAGTGTCATAGGAGGTAACCCACACTATCCTTCCTCTCTTTCCAACCTCCCTTATCAAGTGAGTAGCTATGTATACACACGTGTTCGACGAGCCAACTATCATTATCCTCGTTCCCCTTACGCTCAACTCGCCCTCCCTTTCCCTTATCGCCTTCTCTACGATGAAGTGGGTCGCGATGCTCAGAGCAGCCGTTAGTCCGGCGAAGCCGCTCAAAGCGAGGGCTAAGGCTAGGACTCTCCCCTCGAAGGTGGTGGGGACCACGTCACCGTATCCTACCGTGGTAACGGTTATTATGGCCCAATATATCGCCTCGAAGAGGGACTTACCCTCGACGTGCTGGAAGAGGACGGAGCTGAAGAATACTATAGTTATTAACACAAGCGCTATGACGACGGAAGTCCTACTAAAAAGGGTGGAGTACCACCACAGCGCGTGAACGTAGAAAGCCCTGGTCCAGTTGGACAGTTTGTTGCTCAGCCAGTTGAACGCCGCTCTCATTTCTTTCTAAAGGCCGGCAGTTAGGGAGGCATTTAAGTCGAACTTAAGAATACCTTGACAAACCTTTCCAGCTCTGAATAGATTTCCCTTGCCCTCTTCGGGTCCTTGCCCTCCACCATAATCCTCACCACAGGCTCGGTGCCCGAGGGACGTACTAGGAACCAGAAGTCCTCGCAGACCACCTTTAGGCCGTCTATTTCTGTGAACCGGCAGTTATGGTACTTGGACTTGAGGGATTCGTAAAGTTCTTGCAAGTTGGTCTTCTTACCCCTCTGCACCTTACCCTTTATCGAATATGCCTTTGGAAGCTCTGAGAAAAGTTCGGAGGCCTTCTTACCTTTATGGGCGAGCATCTCCAAGAACAATGCGGCAGTCATGGCGCCGTCCCTCACCGGCTGGTGGACTGGGTTCATGAACCCGCCGTTCTCCTCGAAGCCGCTCACCCCTCCCCTCTTGATAAGCTCGTGGGCTATGACAACGCTCCCCACCGGGGTCCAAACAACTTCTATTCCCTTCGGCCCCAAGTAGCCCTCCACCACTATGTGAGAGGAGGAGACGCCCGTGAACGTTCTCTTGGGCAAGTGAGGGTATTTCTCCGCCAAGTGTTCCGTGAGCAACGCCCCGGAGCGGTCGCCCCAGTGGACCTCCCCGGCCTCGTCGCCGACGATCGCCCTGTCGGCGTCGGCGTCGTGCGCGACGAGGAAGTCCGCCCCGAGCGCGACGGCCGCGCGAGAGGCCTCCTCCAAGCTTTGGGGGGTGGGCTCCGGACGTCTGCCGGGGAAGGACGGGTCCAAGTTACAGTTTAGACACAGCACCTTGGCCCCCAACCTCCTCAACACCAAGGGCGTGGCGAGGGAGCCGACGCTGTTGGCCCCATCAACTACTACCTTGAAGTCTTTTTTCAACGCCTTACCTAGGTCTATTTCCGCTAAAATTCCGTCGGCGTATACGTCCAAGACGCGGTCCTCCCGCTTCACGCCTTTAAGTTCGCTGTAGGGTACCCTCCGCACCTTATTCTCGAAAATTATCTCTTCTATTTCCCTTTCCGCCTCCCTCGGGACCTCGACTCCGTTGGAGCCCACCACCTTCACACCGTTGTACTGAGGAGGGTTGTGGGACGCAGTCACCATTATACCCATGTCGTAGCCTAAGCGGGGCACGGCGTACTGGAGCGCCGGGGTTGGCACGAGGCCCGCGTAGTAGGGCTCACAGCCACAAGAGCTCAAACCGGCCAGCACGGCTGAGACCAACATGTCGCCGCCGTAGCGGACGTCCCTCCCCACGAGGACCTTGCCACCTCCCAGCCAAGTACACGCGGCTTGAGCGACCTTCATTGCCAGCTCTGGGGTCATCTCTTCGTTGGTTACCCCTCTTACTCCATCGGTGCCGAAGAGCTTTCCCAAAACCTCCTACCGCCCCTCCCTTCGGGCCGGAAACTCTAAAGCCTCAGCCCAGGGGCACCGCTCACCGCTCGCAGGTAATACCAGTCTTCATCGGGCCTTGTTTATCTTTTTTCCCCACAGTCTAACGTATTGCAGAACGATGAAGTAACTCTTGGCCGCCACGTCCCTGTCGATTACTCCAGTCTCCAAGACCTCGCCCTCGTTTGTAACTACTATTATCTTTGCCTTGTTTTTGTCGAGGTTAACCACTTTAACGTCCTTGACTAATCCTGACATTGCCATGCCCTCGACGTCAAGCAATCGCAGCTTCATTTTCCTTCCATGCGTCGCCTTTGGAAAGGCCTTTTAATAATCTCTGTAAATATGTGCATATACCGGAGTGGCGGTATTGATAGAACGAAGGAGGTTAGTGAGGCTAGGACGTTCGACGTTAGTTGTGTCACTTCCCGCCGACTGGATAAAGAAGAAGGGGCTGAGGGCTGGAGACGTCCTCACCTTGGTTATAGAAGATAATTACATAAAGATAGTTCCCGACACTGCAACTGTGTCCGAGAAAGTGGCCGTTACGATAGAAGTCAAGAAGAGGGTCGAAGGCCTTTACAGAGCTATAATAGCTGCTTACATAGCCGGCGCCGACATAATAAGAATAACTTTCGAGGATAGTTCCTTGTTGTACCAGATAATGAAACATGTCAAGACTGCTATGAATCAGTTAATAGGCTTAGAAATAGTCGAACAGAGGCCTAAAGAGATGGTGCTTCAGACATTCATAAGCGGGAGCGAGCAGAACCCGGCAGAGCTGACCAAGAGGCTAGTAGGTTTAATCTCACTAATGATGGAACAGTTACTGGAAGGGGGCCAGCTCGAGTACTTACAAGAGCTCGAGAACGAGGTGGACAAGCTCTACCGCCTCGCCCTTCGTGCGCTGAACTCGTCCTCCGAACCCGACATTTTTGTTACCAACTTGCTGACCTCACTAGAAATGACCTCCGACAGCCTAGTCCCCTTGGCGCAGTCACTTAAGGAATGGAAGAAAAAAGAAGTGATAGATGTACTCAACATAGCCAAGGAAGTAGTAGACTTCTTGCAAAATATAGAAAATGTAGGCGAGAAGTTAGGCGATGTAGACGAGAAGATCGGGGTATTGGAAATGGTTGAAGACGAAATAGAGAAGAGGAATTTAGACGAGAAGCTGAAGTACAGGTTAATTATGTTCATTCATAACTTGAAAAATGTGTTACTAATGCTCCACAACATGGAGGCTAGGGACGCGGTGAGAAGTAAGGAGCGCAAATTGGTTATTTAGAGCTCTTCCTCCCACGAGCTCCAGACAGGCTCCTCTTCATAGAGCTCATGAGGGGGGGCATAGGTCGGCACGTAACCCATTTTCCTAATCAAGCTCTCCACGAACGACCTCTCGGCCACTCCGAGCAGGGGCGCGTAAGGTAAGTATTCCACGTATTTTGCCAAGAAGGCTCTGGCCCCATCTATGTTCCCCTTTTCAACCATCCCCTTCACGCTGGCCAACACGTTTGACATAACTTCAGCGACCTCCCTCAAAGCCCTCCTCCCCTCGTCGGTTAGGACTAAGTACCTTTCTTTCCCGAACAGCTTCTTTTTCTTAACCTCCTTCACAAAGCCCTTCTCTATCAATTCTTTAACTACGTCCTCGAGCATGTCCTCATCCATGTTCAATAGTTCTGCTATCTTCCTCAAGCTGTAGCCTTTGTTGCTTAAGAGCATGACCGTTAGTTCGAGTGGTGTGAGCCTGAAGGACAACGCTTACATCACCACCAGTTCGTGCCTTTTCAAGAATGCTGCTATCGAGAAGGTAGCTACAAACGCCGCCAGGAACGACAAGACCGCTTTGCTGCCGGGGTTTGCGGGGTCCGTCACGAAGGGTACTAGCTCGAGGGCCTCCAGGGTGGGCCTCAAGCTCACTTGGACAGAAACGTCCTTTAGGTAGCGCTCATACACTATCACGTTCTTGTAGGCGCATACTAGGTAGTTGAGGTTTCCTTCGGCTACCTCGTACTTGTTGCAAGGTATTATACCGCTGGAGAAGCCCAAGGCTCCGGGTCCCACGTACTTTCCGCCTTCGAAATTCAAGAACTTCTCCGGGGGAGTTAACATAACCTTCACGACTTCCTCGCAGTGAGGACACGGGTAGAAGAACGTCCAAGCAAGGTTTCCGCCCGGTACCTCGAAAGTGCCGTGGGCTAACACCATTCCGCTGAGCGTTAAGACGAGTACGTCGTAGGTTATCACTGCCCTTGCCCGCTCGTTAGGGCGCTCGAGCGCTTATTTTGTTGATAGCGGTCGATGGCTGTCTTTATTTTTTTGTAAGCTTCCTCTTTAGGTAGCCAGTCCTTTATCTTGACCCACTTACCAGGTTCCAGCTCCTTGTAGTGTTCGAAGAAGTGTTTTATCTTATCCTTTATTATCTGGGGTATGTCGCTCACATCCTTAATATCCTTGAACCTGGGGTCTACCTTCTCCACGGGGACGGCAATTATCTTGCTGTCGGGGCCCTCCTCGTCCTCCATCACGAGGACTCCGATGGGCTTAGCCTTTAGGTAGGTGCCCGGATAGAAGGGGTCGTAGCTCAAGACCAGCACGTCTATGGGGTCGCCGTCTTCCTCCAAGGTGCCAGGTATAAAACCGTAGTTGAAGGGATAATACATTGCGGTGTAGAGCACCCTGTCAACTTTTATTAATCCCGTGTCCTTATCCATCTCGTACTTAACGTAACCCCCCATGGGTATCTCTATTACTACGTTAATGACTTCCGGAGCGTCCTTACCGGGGCCTAGCTTCTCTAAACTCAAGGTGCCTCCCGGACGCCTCTCCGACTCAGAGAGTTTTCAAGGCCTCGCTCAAACAGTCCAACAGCTCCGCCCTCTTGCAAGAGACTTGAACGCCCTTCACTAAGTTCTTCACAGAAACTTTGCCCTCCTCGACTTCCTTCTTCCCTATTATTACAGCAGCCCTAGCGCCTATGGACGAAGCGAAGGACAGAGCTTTCTTAACGTTTCTTTGTTCGGTTAATAGAAACGAATTTATGTCCAAGGAGGTGAGCTCCCTCTGAACTTCCAAGGCCACCTTTCTTGCCCCCTCGTCCAAGGGCAACACGACCACAGTAGGCTTGAAGACGAAGTTTCTGCCTCTCTTTATTAAGGCCAAAGCAGTCCTATCCAGGCCTATCGCGAAGCCCGTCGCTGGCACCCTCTCCCAGCCGTAAACCTCTGTGAGGGCGTCGTACCTCCCTCCCCCGGCTACGGATACCGGGAAACCGGGCACTTTTACTTCGTATATTAGGCCAGTGTAGTACGCCAGTCCGCGGGCGAAACCCAACTTCAACCTTATTACATCTTTCACGTCGTCCGGCAAGTACTTCAAGACTTCCTCCAAGTCCTCAAAGAGGTACTTGTATCCCCAAGACCTCATCAATTCTTTCCCCTCCTCCACGACCTCCTCGCCCCCCTCCTTGGCGGAAAGCGTCGCGACTGCCTCTTTGGCCCTCTCCGCGTTCTTTGCTTTGCTTTCCACAAGATCCAGCGCTCTCTCTACCAAGCCTTTGTCCACGTAATGGAGTATCAAGTCTTGTTCCTTCTCTTCTATGCCTTCCTCGGCCAAGACGGTCCTCAGAGCCTTGACGCTGCCGAGCAGTATCACGTGAGGAAGCCCCAAGTTCTCGTAGTATTCATGAAGCATGGTTAGGAGCTCCGAGTCTTGATAAGACGAGGAGGCTCCGAAGACCTCGAAGTCTGCTTGGTAGAACTCTCTATACCTCGCGAACTGAGGTTCGTCGTATCTAAATACGTTAACCACTGTAAATAGTTTCACGGGCTTGGGTCGGGGGCGTAAGAGCCTCAAATAAGCCCTCACGGCCGAAGCCGTGGCCTCGGGCCGGAGCGTAACCTTCCTTCCGCCCTTGTCCACGAAGACGTACATACTTCTCTCTATCTCTATTCCGCTCTTCATAGAGAAGAGCGTGAAGCGCTCTACGGCGGGCAAGTAGCACCTCTCGAACGACCAGTTCCTCGCCAGCCTCTCCGCCTCCTCAGTGACCGCCTCGAGCGCCTCCGCATCTTCCCCGAATAGGTCCCTGAATCCTCTGAGCGGCTCGGGGTCCAGCTTCAAGGCCTCGCCTACCCGCCGCGCAGTACTGAGAAAGCTAAAATTAGAATAACAACAATCATCATTATCAACATTAGCTGCTGATAGAACATGATTGTGGACATCATTGAGTTCATAGTCTTTATAGAATGTATCATTTCCTTTGTAGTTTCGTTCATAAGTAGCTTCATGTCCCTCAACATCTCCTTATTTGTCTCTACCACCTCTATCATGATTCCGTGCATCTCTTTTGTCAATAAATACATATCTTTCATCATAGTAGCCATTTTCATCATTATGTCGGCCATAGGCTTTATTATTCCAGCGATTAAGCTGCTGCCGCTCTCCGAGGGCATGGAGACTTGAGGCGTGGGAAGCGTAGGGGGCAGAGAAAAGCCCAACTGAGGCACCTACGCCCGAACGCTCCCTATCTCTTAAGTAGCTACCCCGAAGTCCTCGTAGGAGGAGGTCTTGAAAGAGAAGAAGAGAGAACTAATACGGAAACTAATTGCCGAGGGCTACATAAGGAGGAAAGAGGTTGCTGATGCCATGATGAAGGTACCGAGGGAGATTTTCGTTCCGGAGGAGCTACGCCACATGGCTTACGAGGATACCCCTTTACCAATAGGGGCGGGTCAGACTATAAGCGCTCCCCACATGGTGGCTTACATGATCGAAGCTGCCGAGCTACAGAGGGGGGACAAGGTCCTAGAGGTCGGCACGGGTTCCGGCTACCACGCGGCCGTGATGGCAGAAATAGTAGGACCTGAAGGACACGTTTACACCATAGAAAGGGTTCCCGAGCTCGCGAGGCGCGCGAGGGAGAGACTAAAGGCCTTGGGTTACGAAAACGTCACCGTGTTGGTCGGAGACGGATCAAAGGGGTACCCACCCGCCGCCCCCTACGATAAGATAATAGTGACTGCCGCTGCCAAGAGGGTTCCAGAACCCCTTTTGGAGCAGCTAAAGGTAGGAGGCATAATGGTCATTCCCGTCGAGGAGGAGCCGGGCTATCAAGTCTTGTATAAGGTTATCAAGACTCCTAGCGGGTATGTAATAAAGAAGTTGATACCAGTAGCGTTCGTACCTTTAATCGAAGAGGAGTGAAGCACGAAGAGGACGTGGAATTGTACGCGCCGTTAAAGCTTAGAGAAAAGGTAGAGAGAGCCATCGCGTACCTCTCCGCAAAGAACCCGGGGCTCGGGGGACACGTCGCTAAGTACTCGGTGAAGACTGGTGCGAGAGAGGGCGGGTACGCCTACTTTGATTACAGGGACGGCTCCGTAGTGATCTCCAAAGAGTGGCTAATCGCTCTCGACCACAAGGGTCTAGGAGAACTCATCGCCCACGAGGCACTTCACGGAGTTCTCGGCCACTGGATATACTTAAAGGAGAAGAAGGTCTCCCACCCCCTACTATGGAACTTGGCATGCGACATAGAAGTCAACAGCATATTAGAAGAGTTAGGGTTGTTCTCTAACTTGTATTCGTCAATGATAAAATTGATCGGGTCCGAGCCCGTAACGTGGAAGAAGTTCCGCTTCGTTGGCTTGGGACCGAAGGAGCCGGCAGAATTAATATATGAAAAGCTACTAAATTCTATAAACAACGATAAGATGGAGCTAGTCATAGAGGACCAAAAGGGTATGAGGGAGTCTCATACCCGCGGAGGGAGCTCCTACCACGACTTCGTCGTCATCGTGAGCGACGTGGTTGGCTCTGTGAGTAACGAGGAGAGGAGGATATACCCGAGAGAGAAGATCTGGTACGGGAGCAAAGAGGTCGAAGAGGAGTTCAAGAAATCCTACGACTATTTCAAGAATACTAGGGACATGAGCAAAATGAAGGAGAATATAGCAGAACAGACCGTGGAACTGGCCATGTCATTGAAGAGGGCAGGCAACTTGCCCGGAAGGCTTGAGAGGCTCGTGGCCCCCTCCAAGCCCCAAGTCAAATGGACCTTACTGTTGAGGAACGCGCTAAAGAGGGGATCGACCAAAAGCTTGAGGAGTTGGCAAGTTCCCAACAGGAGGGGGCTAGAAGGGGTACCGGGATACTTGAAGAGTGGCAACAACTTGTGGCTGTTGATAGACACCTCTGCGTCCATAACTGACGAGGAGCTCTCAACGTTCTTAGGAGAGGTACTTGCTATATCAAAGTTGGGCAAGGTAAACTTAATCACTTTGGACTCCGTGCCCGAGCTGGTAGTAGCTGCTGCGAATAGGAGTAGGCTCCTCAATTACATAAAGAAGAAAATTAGGGGAGGGGGAGGCACGGTCTCGCGCCCAGCGCTGGAGCTAGTTTACAAGAAGATGAAGAGGGGGGACGTGGTCGTAATACTTACAGACGGCTACTGGTTTGACGAAACGGAGGTGTCCGACATAATGTACAGGATAAGGAAGCATTCCTCAACGTCAGTGCTGGTGACCGTGGGAGTGGTGCCGGAAGACGCCAAGGAGGCAGGGTGGACGGTAGTTCGTGTCAAGAGGGCTTGACGACTTTGAACTCCGGTATGAAGTCTAGGGCCTTAGCCTTGTAGGCTTTCTTGTAAAGCTCCCTTAAAGCCTCTTCCCCCTCCTCACCCATGTCTAATGTATATTCGTTAACGTACATCTTTACGAACTTCTCCGTAGTGAGCTCGTCCAGACCCCGAGCGAACTTTAGGGCGTACGAGAGCGCCTCCCTGGGGTTCTCCAGCGACCACTTGACCGCTTCGTGCCATATCTCGGCCCACTCGCGAGAGATCTCGGACTTAGCCACGTCCAGTCCTAAGGGGAGGGGTAGACCGGTCTCCTCGTACCACATCTCCCCAAAGTCCATCAATTTCTTCAAACCTAGCTTGGAGTAAGTCAACTGTCCTTCGTGTATTAGTACCCCAGCGTCTACCTCGCCATTCAAGACCGCTTCCGGTATTTCGTCAAACTTTATAACAACGAACTCTATGTCCTTAGGTAAGTAGATCTTTGCGAGGAGCGCGGCAGTGGTCAGTTCGCCGGGCACTGCCACCTTAGCTCCGGAGAGCTCTCTCGACTCCTTGGCTACCACCACAGGCCCGTAACCCTTCCCCATACTGGCTCCTGAGGAGAGGACGTCGAACTCTGACGACAAGTAGGCGTAAGCGTGGGCGGAGACCGCAGTTACATCGAGCAATCCTTTCAACGCCATTTTGTTAAGCGTCTCTATGTCTTCAACGACCTCTTCCACTTCATGACCCTTTAGGTCTATCTTCTTGAACTTTATAGGGTAGAACATGAAGGCGTCGTCTGGGTCCGGACTGTGACCCACCCTTACCTTCAACTCTGACCCCCTCCTTCGCCCCAGAGCCTCCTAAGTTTCTCTTTCGGAGTCTCAAAACGTAGCTCTTCGTCTTGTGTGTAACTCTTGTTAAGCTTGGCCGCCAAGTGGGCCTTCTGAAGTTCCCACCCTAGGTAGAGGGCATGTGAAGGTTCCTTCACAAAACCCTCTCCTATTATCGTTTTCCCTATTAAGTACGCGTCTCCCTTGAGCCAGACGCCGTGAGGTTCCACGGAGGCCCTTACCTCGTCTCCATCTACCCATATCCTAACTACGCTGCCTTCCAATTTGAACTTTACATCCTTGACTTCTATCTGCCTCTTGTTTTCGACGTTCACCTTCTCTCTCTTTATCCTTTTCTCCTTAAGCACCAACAGGTCCAAACCTAAGTCTTTGGGTAAGGTTGATTTATGCAGCGCATAGGAGGCCATCGCGACCGCGACCTTCGCTTCGGACCAAGAGCCCCTACACTTGTCGCTGTGCTCCGTTACCATAAGTAGAGAAGCTCCGCCCTCTAAGGCCAAGGCGACCAAGGCGGCCAGTTGTCCGGGGCTGTCTGCGTCCACCAGCTCGACGAAATTACTGAGACCGAGCATTATTGGCTCTTCAACTTTTTTCGAGATCTCCCTCAAGGCTACGAGACTTTCCAGGGTATAGGGGAAGGGGGAGAGCACGGGATCTACTATTACCTTCTCGAAACCGCGCTCCTTGGCGATCCTCAAGTTAGACAATAGAGATTCGACCTTCTCCTCGGCTCCGTTTGGCCAGTACCCCCGCTCCGCGTCTCCGGGGATGACCACAAAAGCTCTCTCGTCCGAGGGCTCGACTTTGTTGAGTTTTGACCTCTCCAAAGACAACACGAGGTCCGCGTCAACTGCCTTTATCTCTTTCGTGAACATGCTGTCGAACCCGACGGTGTTGAAGTACTTCCTAGCAAGTTTGATCAACCTCCGGGCTTTCTCAGGATCTGGAGATGTCGATGTGGACCCAACAATGACCATGTCGGCCACTTCGGAGGCCCTTAAGAGCTGCGCCTCCACGTCCTCGTTATCGAGCACCTCGGCCGCCAAGAGGGCGGGCGGGGGCCTCACGGGAACTTTCAAATCTCCCACCACAACGTACCTTTTAGGAACGAACGACTTGAGGAACTCCCTCAGCTCCCTAAGCTTCACTTCGTTCATCGCTTCATCTAGAGGCTCGGAGGGCGAGAGGTATTGCTCTACGTCCTTCAAGTTCTTGATCATAACCTCAAAGTCGCTCAGAGTCTTAGTTCCTTTGTAGATCTTAGTGCCTAACTCCTTACTAACTTCGCTTAAGTCACCGGGAATGGCGCCGGAGACCAAGACGTAGTCGAAGGAACTGAGGGGTACTCCCCTCTTCCTTTCCTCTAACTTCAACAGCTCCTTCAAGCTCTTGGGCCTGAGGAGCGCCACCACGTCCACTGGGAGCCCCCAAACCTCGACGGAGTAACCCTCCGGGGGCTTGAGCAGCGCCTTGACCGCGGTTTCTAGTTTTTTGCTAGTTACGACCAAAACTCTCTTCATTTCGACCACCACACCGCCTTAGCACTCATACCTAGCCCCGTCCGGGACGTCGCCCTTAACGACGCAGCCGGGGTAAATCCAAGAGCGGGCGCCGACTCTAGTCCCGGGCATGAGGCTCGCGTTCACCCCTATCCGGGCCCCTCCGCCTATCACTGCGCCCAGCTTCCTCCTGCCAGTGCTGACTCTCCGGCCCTTTAGGGTCACCTTTATCTCTTTCTCGTCAAACCTTAAGTTGGCCGTAACACTGCCCGCACCGAAGTTGACGTCCTCGGCCACCACGCTGTCGCCTACGTAGTTCAAGTGGGGTAACCTCGAGCCTTCCATTATCATTGATTCCTTAACTTGGACGAAGGGGCCGACCTTTACGCCGTCCAACAGGGCGACGTAGGGCCTCACGTGGGCGAATGGGCCCAGAGTTACGCCCTCACCGAAGTAAACTGGACCCTCCACGTAAACTTCGCCCTTGACTTCGGGCAGGCGGCCGTAGACCTTTCCGGGCCCCCAAGGATTTTCGAAGCCCTCCCTAACTTCGAATTCCATCCTCATTACGTCGAATATGTCCCAAGGTCTGCCCACGTCCTTCCAGCCGCCCTCGGCCTCTACTGCCCTGAGCCCCCCGATCACGTCCGTTAGTTCGTATTCTCCCCTCTTGGAAGGCTTTAATCCCTTCAGTTGGTCGAACACCCCCCTAGTGAAGACGTAGACGCCGCCGTTTATGATGCCAGGGCCGCTCATCTCTTTCTCTACTACTTTCCTTACCTCTCCGTTCTCAACAATCAAAGCTCCGTACTGGCTCACGTCCTCCACCCGGACGGCCAGCAACGAGGGAGCTTCTGACATGAGCCTCCTCAACTCCGAAGAGGGTTTCTGTAAGTACACGTCGGCATAAGCCACAATCACGTAGTCCGCGTCCGGGGGCTCGACAGAGGCCAGGGCAGCCCCCGTTCCCGGAGCCTTCATTTGTACTACAACCTTTATGTCGTATATCGACTTCAAGTACTCATAATATTTGACATGGTTTTCGTTCACTACTACTATGACCTCTTCCGCTACTTCTCTCAGAACCTTAATCCACCGCTCCAGCAAGCTTTCGCCTAAGACTACCGGAAGCAAGGGCTTGGGGCGCGTGGCCGTTAGGGGCCACATGCGTTCCCCCTTCCCGGCCGCCAACAAGACTGCAACGGACTTCAAAGCGGAACTCCGGAGCTTTGGGGAGAGGAGGGCAGAAAACGGCTCTCGGCCAACTCGGCTCCGTTCATCTGGAGTTCACGCACTGGCGGTCTCCTCATCTGCGCCTCCTCTTCTTGCCTTCTACCTCCCTAGCCCAGACCTCAACTCTTAATAATTTCTTCATTACTTCACTCAAGAACCTGACGTAGGAACCCCTCTGTCCCACAAACGCGCCGAACTCCTCCTCGTTTACCTTAACCAACAGCGAGGGCCCCGCGAAGTCCACGTCCACCACGTGCTTGTATATCCAAGGTACGGGGTGGATTGCTACTATGATGTCCTTTAGGTTCAGCGTGAGTTCGACTGTTCTTAGCCTGAGCCCGCTGTCCTCCTCTATCCTCGCGATCCTCTCGCCTCCTCTGCCGATGAACCTCGGCGCGTGACCCTCCTTCAGCACTACCAAGGCGTCTGGGACGTGTTGGTTCTCCTCTAAGCCGAACTTCCTCTTCTCTTCAGTGAACTCGACCACGGTTATTACGTCCGCGTCCGGCGCGTATATCTTAGCGGCCTCGATAACCTTTTGCTCTAACTCGTTCAACTTCCTCTTCCTCATCCTTAATTCCATCATGAACTTTATTCCTCTACGGGCGCCGGGGCGCACGATGTCCTTTATTCCTAAATCTATTACTCTGGCCGTGTCTTCGTTTAACAATATCTCTCTGAGCAAGCTGGCGCCGTCTTTGCCTATCTCCGCGTGAGTCTGGAAGACTGGGTCGCCCACAACTATGAACTTACTGTTCTTCCCTATTCTCATGAGTGCTTCGACTGCTGCCTCAGGCTCGGCGTTCTGGGCGTCGTCGAGCAAGATGACGGCGTCGTCGAACGTCCTGCCCCTTAAATAGTGGGTGTCCACGAGCATCAGTCTGTCGTCCTCATAAAACCTCCTGACATCTTCTTTGCTCACGTACTCGCTCAATATATCTACTAAGTAGGCCGAGGCTATCCTGTAGTAATCCTCGACGCCTATGTCCGCTGCCGTTATTTCTTTTCCAGTCACGACATCTATTACGGGCCTAGCAATTATGAACTTCTTGTATTTTCCATTTAGGAGAGAGTCTATCGCGTAAGCAATAGTTATCAAGCTCTTCCCGGTTCCGGAGGGGCCGAAGGCGCCAACTACGTCCACTCCGTCGTCCATTAGGGCTTCCACCAGGGCCTCTTGAGCCTTAGTCTTTGGCTCTATCATTCCGAGCAGCCTCTTCATCTCGCATCCCCGAGTCCCCTCCGAGGAGGGCTTTAGAGTAGTTCCGCAAATCTTATTCCGCTGTTGCATTAGTCGTTCTGGGAAAGATATTGATAAAGGTCGTGGTGCTCGGCACAGGGCTAGTGGCGAGTCACTACGTCGCCGGCCTCCAGAGGCTGAAGAGGGCCGAAATCGAACCCTACGGCGTTCCCTTGGCCAAATTTAAAGTAATAAAGGACTACGTCGAGGAGGAGGTCGTCTCAGCCTACGACGTGGACGCGAACAAGGTGGGAAGGCCCTTCTCAGAGGTGGTGAGGAACCAGCTAGAGGGCGTAATCCCGGCCCCCCCGGACCTTCCCGACTTCAAGGTGCGGGAAGGAGTGCTCGCCTCCTCCGGATCCGGACTGGACAAGATGTTCCCAGTTAGGGGGAGGGACCAAAAGCTCCCCCTAAAGGAGGCAGTTGAGGAGATAGCAGGGGAGCTGAAGAGGGACGGCGCAGACGTAGTGTTAAACTTGATATCGACCGAGCCGGCCGAGCCCCTCGGGGACGAGGGAAGGCTGGCGAGAGCGCTGGAAAGGGGCGAGGTGAGCGCCGGCCAAGCGTACGCTTATGCCGCGTATTTGGCGGCCAAGGACTCTGGCAAGCCATTAGCGTTCATAAACCTAATACCCACCCCCTTGGCTAACGATCCAGCTTTCGTCAAGCTTTACGAGGACGCGAACTCTTTGATACTCGGAGACGACGGGGCCACGGGGGCCACTCCGCTGACGGCAGACTTGTTAGAACACTTGGCTGAGAGGAACAGAAAGGTTCGGTACGTCGTTCAATTCAACATAGGCGGTAACACGGACTTCCTAGCTTTGACTATACCCGAGAGAAATTTGATGAAGGAAAAGACCAAGTCTAGTGTGGTAGAGGACATACTAGGGTACGACGCCCCCCACTACATAAAGCCGACGGGCTACGTGGAGGCCATAGGGGATCGGAAGTTCGTCGCTATGGACATAGAGTGGATAACCTTTAACGGTTTGGTGGACGAGCTGATAGTTAACATGAGAATAAACGATTCGCCTGCGCTCGCGGGGCTCGCTGTAGACTTGGCCAGGCTCTCGATTGCCTTGTTAGAGAAAGGCATTAGGGGTACGTTCTACGAAGTTAACGCATTCTTTATGAAGAACCCCGGCCCGAAGGACACCAAGAACAAATCTAGAATAAAGGCATACTATGACATGATCTCTGCTTTAAGAGAACTGGGAGTGGTAATTGAGTAATTTAAGACTTTGTAGTCTACTCCGAAGCGGCGCCTCCCTTGAAGAAAGATTTTGAGCGTTTGACGCGAGAAATCTTGGACGCCAAGGAGAAGCTTGCGGGACTGAGGAGGGGAACGCTGGTAGACGGCGTTTTCGAGCGCGTGGGGTACTTGACCGCCAAGAATTTTAAGGTAATAAACTACCCGCGTGAGCCCTTGGCAGCCTTCAACCCGTCCGCTGTAGTTAAGGACGGCCTCGTCTTCATGTTTACTCGATTCGTGTTCGATTACTATGGCTACGTGTCCTCGATAGGGTTGAGCACCTTCGAGCTCGATAAGTTAAGCGATACATGTTGTTTAAACTTGGACGCCAAGCTGGTGATTTATCCGACAAACGTCCACGAGGTTAAGAGGGGGGCCGAAGACCCTCGGGCTCACAGCTACGGCGACGGGTTCCTTGTCTTCTATACGGCCGTGGGGCTGAAGGACGGCGACTTGTGGCCCAAGCAAGGCGTAGCAATACTGAACGGAAAGGGCGAGGTAGTGAAGAAGTCCGTATTGAGGCTCGGCAACATCTTCCCGCCTTCGTGGAAGAACACAGCCATGATCAGGTCGAAAGGTAAGGAACTAGTGATCTTGACGCGTCCGTGGATAGAAGGTCATGAAGTGGTGTGGAGGGCTACGGTGGGCGTAGACAATTGGGTGGTGGAGCCCTCCACTATGGAAGTGACCCTAGTTCCGGAGCACTTCGAGTTGAAAGTAGGCGTGTCGACGACGCCCGTGAAGGTAGGAGCTGACGAATATTTGATAGGGTGGCACGCGATAATGAAGGGTGACTTGTCTTACCGGAACGGGCTGGCGGTGGTCAACGGCGAAGGAGAGTTGCTGGGCATCTCGGAGTACCTGCTCTACCCCAAGTATATAGAGGAGCTATACGGAGATAGGCCAATGGTAATTTATGGCTGTGGCTTGGTCAGACATAAAGAATATGTGTACTGGATCGGCGGCGTCGCGGACTACGGTATAGGGATTTATAGAGCTCCCTTGGATAAGGTAATGGAACAAATTAAGTGGCTGAGATGATGCTGTTCTCCGACGCCATTTACGGTATAATCGAGCTACCTGACTTTATGGTTAGATGTGTGGTGGACACGCCGATCTTCCAGAGGCTCAGGAGGATCAAACAGATAGGCTTAGGACACTTAGTTTATCCCTCTCACGACGGGACTAGGTTTCAACACAGCCTTGGCGCGGCGTACTTGGTAGGTAAGGCACTGGACAGCTTGAGGTCCTCTACTGAGAGGTACGTAGTTCCCAGGTTGGGCCCCCAAGAGCGTTCCGAGACGAAACAGTTACTCGAACTGCTGGGCTCGCTTAAGCCTTGGTTTCAGTACTTCATGCTGCTCCACGACGTAGGACACGGGCCGCTGTCCCACAACTACGAGGACGCAGTCTTCGAGGCTAAGCTGATATGGGGCCTGGAGGCGCCGGAGGCACAACAGAAGAAGCTTCACGAGAGCGTGTCGAAGAAAATAGCGTTGAAGATGTTGGAAGAGGAGTGCGGGGGAAAGACCCTAGCCGAGAGGCTCTGCGAGGAGTCCGGCAACCCGGGGCCTTGCGAGGAGGACGCGGTGAAAGCAGTCAAGTCTCTGCTGGAGCCGTCTCCCGGGCTCTGGGACGAGGAGTTGTTCCAAGGGATAAGATCCATTTATGCTTTCTTGAGTAATGGAGAAATAGACGTGGACAGGGGTGACTACTTAATGAGGGACGCAATAATGGCAGGCACTAGGGTCGGTTTATTCGATTACGAGAGGCTGTATTCCGTGTTGGCTATAGTTCCATCCGACAGAGGGACGCCCTTCGAGGTAGCAATTCTAGACAAGGGGGTGCCATCTATGGAAAGCATGCTCATCTCAAGGTTCTACATGTATGAAAATGTCTACTATCACAAGACTACCTTGCTCTACAGCTCGATAGCGTCGAGGCTCATGGCTTGGTGGCTCAAGGAAGACAAGTTTCCGAAACTGTGGGAAGAAGGAGAAGAGTTAGAACGTGTCGACGACTGTGCCTTCTACAGGGCGCTGCTCGAGGAGAAGGACCTCACCAACTTGAAGGAGGTAGTACTCAAGAGAAAGCACGAAATATTGGTGAGGAAAGAAGTCTTAAACATGACCGTCAACGGGCGAGTGGAGGGGCTGAGGTTCCCCGTTTATAAGACTGTAGTTAACGGCACGTCTCTGGCTGACGTAGTACGTGAAGAGCCGGAGCTGTTAGCCTATGGCGCGTCGATAAGGCCGTTTAAGGCCAAGAGGCTCGGTGTCTTCGTCCGCTCGGAGGGCAAGCTAGTGGACTTGTTGAACTATTCTCCAGTAGCCTTGAATTTGAGCAATGTAGAACACGTCAAGTTCTACTTGGCAGCGCCTAAGGGGCTAGAAGGGGAAGTGGAATGGTTGGGCGAGAAGCTGAAGAAACGGATTAAGCTCCCTCGGGACGATACCTAGGGTAAAGACTTAGTGAGGTCGTGGGAGAGGAGCGATATAGCCCCCATAATCGAGAAGGCCCTAGAGGGAGAAAAACTCAGCTTGAAAGAAGTCGAAGAGCTCTTGAGCACGTGGGATTTATGGGCTCTGGGAGAGGCGGCCAACGAGTTAAAGAAAAAGATGTACGGGAACGTGTGTACTTACATAAAAAATATGATACTCAATTACACTAACGAGTGCATAGTCGAGTGTAAGTTCTGTGCCTTTTACAGGAAAGTCGGAGAAGGCTACTTGCTCTCCCCCGAGGCCGCCGCCTCCTCCGTGGAAAAGGTAGCGAAGGAGAAGGGCATAAGGCAAGTCCTAATCCAAGGCGGCGTCAACCCAAAGGTAGATTTGGAGTACTTCGAAAGGATGTTCAAGGAGATACGCGAGCGTGTCCCCAAGGTGGCTATACACGCCTTGAGCCCGGTGGAGGTGGACTTCCTCAGCAAGAAGCATAAGTTAAGTGTAAAAGAAGTCCTTTCAAGATTGAAGGAATCTGGCATGGAAAGCATGCCTGGGGGCGGAGCCGAGATGTTGGTGGAAAGGGTTAGAAAGATACTAAGTCCTAAGAAGATATCAGTGGAGAGGTGGTTAGAAATAGTGGAGACTGCCCACAAGCTGGGCATACCCACCTCCGTAACCATGATGTTTGGTCACGTGGAAACCGTAAGCGAAAGGGCGCTCCACTTGGTCCGACTGAGGGAGCTCCAAGAGAGGGCGCCGGGGAGCTTAGCCTTCATAGCTTGGAACTTCGAGCCGGGGAACACCGAACTGGCGAGAGAGCGTAAAATAAGGTATCCCTACGGGGGCGCCGAGCTGCTGAGGATAATAGCCGCTGCCCGCCTCACATTCGGCGAGCTCATACCTCACGTCCAAGCCGGCTGGTTGACGGTAGGCAAGGACGTAGCGCAGTTGGCCCTCAAGTGGGGGGCCGACGACTGGGGAGGGACCTTGTATAAGGAGGGCGTTATACCGGCCACCGGCCTCCGGGTGAAGTTCCCGGACGAGGAGGACCTCAAGAGGTGGATAGAGGAGGTCGGCTGTGAGGCCAAGGAGAGGGACAACCTCTATCGGGTGATAGGATGATACTCGTAGGTTTGGTCTCGGGAGGAATGGACTCAGCAACAGCGTTTGCTGATGCAATAATCAAGTTCAAGCCGGACGTGAAGGTCGCGCTGACAGTGATTTACGGTCAGAGGCACGCGAGAGAAATTAAAGCGGCGAGCGAGGTAGCTAAGTTCTACGGAGCCCAGCACTTGGTCGTTGACGTGAGCGACTTGTTCGAGAAAGTAAAAGGAGCAAGCGCCTTGCTCGGGGGAAAGGGCGTCCCTGAGGCGGAAGACGTCGTCCCCGGTCTCGTGCCGTCCACTTACGTGCCCCAGAGGAATGCCGTGTTGCTGACCTCCGCGGGCGCGGTTTTAGAAGGGTTGATGATAGAGAGGAACGACGCCTTTGGAGTAATATCCGTAGGCTTCCATAGCACCGACTACGCCCCCGGGGAGCCGATCTACCCAGACACCCGCCCGGAGTTTGTGGAAGCGATGGAGAGGGCGCTTAACGAGGGGTCTTCTGTGGTATTCAATTCCAAGAAGCTAGGCAGAGAGGCTAAGATAACTATATATGCGCCGTTTATACGTCTTAAGAAGAAGGACGTCGTCGAGAGGGCCTTGGAGTTGGGGGTCCCGTTGGAGCTTACTTGGACTTGTTACCGTGGCGGAGAGAAGCCGTGCGGCACGTGTCCGGCGTGCGTGAGCAGGCTGAGGGCATTCATGGAGGCCGGCGTGCCGGACCCGTTGACCGACAGTTACGAGAAGCTCCCCGAGTGGTACGTGCAGTGGCTTAGAAATCTACGGAAGGGGCGATGAAGAGGAACCCGAGTGCTGAACCGGTGATTGGTCCTAGTCCAAGTGGAGCCCTCTGTCTAATCGTCGAGCTGGCCTTGTTCGCGTGTTCCCTCCCGTGGCTCCCCTCAACGTTGGCCTACGCGCTGTTGGGTCACCCACTCCTCTCAGCTCTGGCCTCGTTCTGGTTAGCTGTACACAAGCCCATCTTCGCGTTTTTAGTCCTGGTGAACGCTTGGAGAGCTCGAAGGGGGCGCTGTTGGCCACTGTGGTTAAGAACTTACTGCTGCGCGCCAGGGAGCGTGCCCGTTTACTTATTAGTAAGGGAGCGCTGACCCTCGCCCTCGCGCAGAGCGCGAGAGCCCAGAGGGTCCAACCATTAGGGGACCTTCTAGAGAGGCTCAAGGTCGTCCCGAAGCTGATACTAGAGTGGAGACAACAGCTGTTCGCTTGGGTTAAAGAGAACGACCTCTACTTGTTCATGGCCGTCCTCGCCGCCCCCCTCCTAGTGGTCATGTACTACGACGGGAAGCTCGTGTTCAGAGAGCTCCGGGACCTAACCGTTTACATATTGAGGAGGAAGGACCTCCTACCCATAGAGAAGAGGTGGTACGTTTGGAGAATGTCCATGAGGGCCGTAGGTATAGTAGTTCTGACGGTAATAATAGTAATAATGACGGGAGTTCTGGCTTGGATGGCTCAGTTTCGGCACCTCTCAGATATGTTCGCAGCCTTGGAAAAGATGAGAAAGGAGGAGAACATACTAACGATGCTGCAGAAGTTCATAGTGTCCCTGAGGAGGCGCTGAGGAGGCTGAGAAGGGCCTTCGGAGGTCTGGACGAATACGAGAACGAGTTTATCGCTTATTACGTATATAAAAGGTACAGAGACCCCTTTGCCGTGTTGGTAGCTACGATATTGTCTCAAAATACCACGGAAAAGAACGCGTTCGTCGCCTGGAAGAACTTAGAAGGAGCCTTGGAGAGGGTCGCCCCCGAAACCGTTCTCTCTCTCGGTAAAGAAAAATTGAAGGAGCTCATAAGGCCCGCAGGCCTCCAAGATCAGAAAGCAAGCGCAATTCTGGAAGCAGCCTCCAGATGGGAGGATATAAAGAAGGCCATAGAGACCGGAAACAAGAAGGTTCTAACAGGAATCAAGGGTATAGGGGAGAAGACCGCCGACGTAGTGTTGATGAGCTTCGGACACGAAGAGTTTCCGGTGGACACTCACGTTAAGAGGGTCGCCAAGAGGCTGGGGCTGGTCGAGGGTAACAGTTACAAGGCTATTTCCTCTCGACTCAAGGAGCTCTTCAAAGGTAATGTAAGGGAGGCCCACATGTATTTGATATTGCTAGGGAGGAGGTACTGCAAAGCCAAAAAGCCTCTGTGTTCGGAGTGTCCGCTCTACGACCTCTGCCCTAAGCGGGGGGCTTGGGAACGATGACTGCCTTCACCGGGCCTTCTGGACCCGGCATGTAGAGTACCTTCGATTTGTATATTTCGGTCCTCCTGATGGGGTAGATCTTCCTGGCTCTGCTGGAGATCTCTTCAGCTATGTCGCCGAAGAGCATGGCGTTTATTACCTCGTCCAAGGTCATTTGTGGTATCATCTCCTCAACTACCTCCTTCTGTATCTTTCTAATTGCCTTCTTCTGGCTAGTCTGACATCTGTATGCAGTAAAGGTATCTACGGTAACCCTCAAGCCGTACCCATCCTTGGTCCAGACGTCGAATATCCCCTCAACCTTTGAGCTCTTCCTTCTAGTCAAGCTCCTTATGTAGTCCCTCGCGAGCTCGTGGCCTTTGAATATCGTAAACGCCTTTAGGGCGTTCTCGTCAACCTTGTTAATCTGTAAATACACGTGAACGTGGACGTACGTGAAGTCGCCGGTTATGTCGTATAGGGTCGTGTCTACGGTCCTCCCGACGAGCTTCCACGCCTCGTCGGCCGGGGTTTGTCCTACGCTGACGTTGTTGAAGACGTCCGGCGTAATTATGTCGTACCATTTCTTTATCTTCCACTTGTCCTTGAGCGCCCCCCTTCTCCTAGCAGACAACCTCTGCTACCCCTCGTCGGCTTGAACAACCCCTTTAATTGCTTCAACTAAAGACGCGTGCTCCAAAACCTCATCAGCCGCGTTCCTAAGCCTCAACACGTTGGACGTGTAATTGAAAGTATACGTGACGGAATTTTCGACCACCTCAGAGGAGTACTGAAGTCCCGGGACCTCCACGTCGTCGGGCTTGAGCGTGCTGAGCAGTTTCTTCGCCTCTTCCTCGGAGTTTGTAATTATCTTTAAAGTCACCCTAACCGAACAGCAACCTCTTGACTCTCTCAAGCTTCTCGTCCTCTGCTACCAAGGAGCCTCCCTTTATCTCCCAACCTTCTCCCACGGCCCTCCTCACGAGCCTTTCCAGATCCAGTCCGCTTCTCTTTATAGAATCTATGGGCAAGAACACGTTCTTACCGGTCTTGAACACTACCACGTGACCCACGTCTTTGCCCACGCCGTAGTCCCTTACCATTCGGTAGAGCAGAGTAGGGGAGGGAGGGGTCCGGTCCAAAGGCAGAACGGTCAGCTTCTTCCCGCTTTGGACTATTATCTTTGAACCTATGAGCGAGTTGGGTAGCTCCCGCGCGGCGAACCTCACGCTGCTCGCGTAAAGCTCGTCTGCCCGGTAGAAGTAGTAGGAGAGCGCCGGTAACGCGATCACGTGGAACACGCTTAGGTCGATAATTGTTAAGAATACATAGGTAGCTTGTTTAAACCCGTGGACCAAAGAACGGGGCAACTTTCTCTCCTTAAGGACGTCCTCCTCTAGCTCCACCCCTCGGTCTATTATTTCCGTAGGGTCTCTGTTAGGCCTCTTGCTCACCTCTTGTAAATAGGACACTAACAGCTTTATTATCTCAACAAGTTCTTCGCTCTCCTTCCTCTGCATTAAGTCCTTTATACTGGTAGTTTCGTCAATATCTATTTTGTTTTCTCTCAAATAGCTACAAACTTTCTCCGGCGAGGCAGCCAACGACACGAAGAAAGGCACGGCCGTATAGGCGACAGAATGACACAGCGGCAAGCTCTTCCATTTGTAAAGCGAGAACGTTATGTCTTCTTTAATTACGTTCGCTACTTTCAATGACTCCACTATTAAATAGGTCAAGCCCTCCAACGGGCTCTCTTCGGCTGCGTAAGAAGCTATTATTGAGAATATTTTGTAGTCGTCCTTAACTACGAACCTCTCTTCGAGCAGTTTTATTACTATCGTGCTTGGGTTCGCGTTCTTAACCCAAAAATCCACCTTGTTCTCTGTAACTAGGGGCTGACCTGGCACTATTTCAAGCGTAGGACCGCTCCTCTTGGGAGAACGTATGCCCAAAGTTATGAGTGGAGAATCGTAGTCAGGCTCCCTGAAGGGGAACACATCAATTATGGCCTTTATAGAGTTGTTCTCAAAGACTTGTTGTAGCTGGGAAGCGGCCACGAGCTCCTCGAACGTGGGAGAGGCGTATATTCTGACGAATCCGTACTCCTTTAGAGAGTCAATGAACTTCAAGGCGCCCTCTAGTACCTTCTGAGAAGTTGAGTCCTCTTGGTTCTTCAAAAACTTCTCGAGGCTAAGCTCCGGACTCGAAGAGCGCTGAGTACTGTTGGACAAGAAGTCTCGCCCTCTCGGGGTCGTACTTCCAGTCCGGGGGCAGCTTGCCGACCCTCTTGTAATACTTGACTAGCCTCCTTATCTTTGACTCTATTTCTATTAGCCCCCTCGCGGAGTGCTTATCCTTGGGGTGTTCGGCCAAATGCGCTCTAACCCTCACGGCCCTCTTCATCAAGTGGAACAAGTCCTCGGGTATCGGGGGAGCAACTCCTTGCTCCTCCATTATTTTTACCAGCTTCTTCCCTACTATCGGTTTAACCAAGGGTACGCCGAACTGATCTCTCAGTATTATCCCTATCATTGAGGGCCCGTAGCCCTTCTTGCTGAGCTCAACTACTAGTGCTTTGATCTCTTCCGGACCGAAGGGCACCCAACGCGGCGGGGTGTTCCTCACGGGCCTCTTGGAGTGGGACTTGCCCTTCTCCTTCCTTTTATTCACGCTCGCCTCCCCCCGCCTCCACTATCCGGGATTTTAAACGCTACCTCCGACGTAATTCTTGACTACGTGAGAAAGCCTCTCAACGCCGGTCCTTATCTCCTCTTCGTTCGGGTAACTGAAGTTCAACCTCATTGTGTTACGCCCGTTGCCGTCCACGTAGAAGGCGCTGCCTGGGACGTAAGCTACCCCGGCAGAGAGCGCTGCGGGCAACATTTCTTTAGTATCTATGTTCTCGTCTAGGTAAACGAAGACGAAGAGTCCCCCTACTGGCCTGGTCCACCGCGCCAAGCCCTCCATGTGCTCTTTGAGCGCCTCGAGCATGGCGTCCCTCTTCTTCTTGTAAGCTTCCCTTACCTTTGGGATATGCATATCCACTACACCCCTCTTGAGGGCCTCAGCCGCTATGAGTTGGTTGAACGTCGGGGTGTGTAAGTCGGCGTTCTGTTTAGCTATCTCCAGCGCGTCTATCACTTCCGGGTGGGCGGCGACCCACCCCAGCCGGAGTCCCGGGGCGAGTATCTTACTGAAAGTACTAGTGTATATTACCCTGTACTTATCCATACTCCGCAGCCTTTTGAAGCCTACATCCTCGAACATGAAGTGGCTGTAGGGGTCGTCCTCAATTATTAAGAAGTCGTACTCCTCCGCGAGCTCGAGCAAGTGGCTACGCCTCTCGTTGCTCATGCTGACGCCAGAGGGGTTCTGGGCCGTCGGGACGGTGTAGACTACTTTAACCTTCTTACCTTCTGCCTTTAAGGCCTTAAGCCTTTCTTCGAGTATATCCGTCCTCATGCCCTCGTTATCTATAGGCACGCCCTCGAACGTCGCGCCGACGGACTTGAACTCGTTAATTGCCGCTAAGTACGTCGGCTTCTCCACTACTACTATGTCGCCCGGGTTGACCAGTACTTGTGCCAAGAGGTTTAACGCTTGCTGACTGCCGGAAGTAACTATTATGTTATAGGGCATCTCACCGGGCGTTCCAGTCCTCTCCATAAACGCGGTTATTTCCTTTCTAAACTCCCTCAAACCCCTAGTTATACTATACTGTAAGGCCCGGGAGCCGTACTCCTTAATGATGTAGGCCGAAATCTCGGCGAGTTCCTCAGTGGGGAAGTACTTCGGGTCCGGGAGACCTCCGGCCAAGCTTATTACGTTTTTTCCTTCGGTCAGCTCCAGTATCTCCCTTATCTCTGAAGACTCCATTAATGCTACTCTGTCAGCAATAAACGACCTTATGTCGAGCAATAGCTCCCACCCGTGTCCCGCCAAAGGGAGAGTGGAGTCCTTTTATTCTTGTGTCTGTGCCTCGGACTTTATCTCCTTTATTATTCTTAGTATCAAACTTATGTTTTCTTCCAGCTCGTCTATCGTCTCTGAGTTGCGACGAAGGGTCCTAAGCACGGCCCGCCCGGCGTCAGTAAGAGTATAGACGCCGTACTCGTCAACCTCCAACAACCCCTCCTCGACCATTTTTTTCAATAAGGGATAGATGGTGCTCTTGGGCGGTACCCATTTATTGTTAGTTAGTCTCTTGAGTTCTTTCAGCAAATCATAACCGTTCTTGGGCCCGCTCGATAAAGAGTGGAGGACGTAAAGGCCGAGGACGTTCAACTTATATGACTTGTGTCCAAGCTCAACCTTAACTTCTGTTAATTTCCTCAAAAGTTCCATCCCCGTTAAACCCCAACGCGGGCGTTTTTGATAGGTCTGTTGAAATGTAGTAAGCATAATCTATATAAGATCTGGATTTCTCATGAGACGACCTCCCTTCTCTAGGTTGATACTATAATCTATTTGGAAGATAAGTAGTCATTTCGGTTAGCTAAGGGGTATCGGAGCTTGCGTGTCGCCTTATTTCAGATGAAGGTAACGGACGGAAGCGTACGCAACAACCTAAAGAGAATTGACGCAGCATTGAAGTACGTTACAGAAAATTATTCCGTGGACGTTCTGCTCACTCCCGAGCTCTCTTTGACCGGGTTCTCGAAACCTCCAAAGGAAGAGGTAGCGAGAGCGATAGATTACCTAAAGGACCTGAGCGGCGGATTGGCCATAGGCGTAGGCTCGGTTTACTTTGAGGGGGACGAGGCGTACAACTCTTACTTGGTAATCTATAACGGGGACATAATTTATTTGAGGAAGAAATTTATGTTGTTCGAACCCATGGGGGAACGCCAGCTGTTCGCGCAAGGGGACCCGCCGACGGTCTCCTATTTCAAAGGGTTTAGCTTCTCTGTATTGATATGCTACGAGCTGAGGTTCCCCGAGCTGTTCGCGCAGGCCCTCGGCGCCCACGCTTTCGTGGTGCCGGCGGCGTGGCCCTCCTCCAGGACGGAACACTGGAAGACTCTCTTGTTCGCCAGGGCCGTCGAGACGTCCAGCTACGTCCTAGGGGTTAACCGTTGGGGCGAGGGGCCCTACGGCCCCTTCGGGGGGCGGAGCTCCTCCTCGTCGCCCGAGGGGCAAACCTCCCTGGGCGAGGGGGAGGGCGTCTTGATAACGGAGCTCAAGAAGGAGAAAGTAGAAGAATGGAGGAAATTCCCGTCGTACAAGGATAGGGTTAGGTTGCTAGGAACTCGGCTAGCTTTCGAGCGTCGCTCAGGTACAAGTTGAGGAGCGCCCTTGTGCCTATTAATTCCAGTTTAGCCTCCTCATCTTCTTCGGCTATGGGCTCCAACAGCCTGAGCTTCCTTTCTAAGTTTTCTATCTCCAGTTCTAGCTTTTCCAACTCTGTCTCGATTAGTCTCTTAGGCTCCACGCTCCCTCCCGGAGGATTATAGGGTCCCTTTAGCGCAATTTAACGGACCCGAGAAGTAATATTCCTTCTCCTCAAGACCTCCGCGACCGCCCTCCAGACGTTTACGCCGGACCTAACCATCTCGCTCAGCTCATTCCACTCGGAAGGCGTCACCTTCTCGAAGATCATCTCTACTCTGCCATCCGGTAAGAACTTGCCAGACACCCTAACGTACTTTTCCCCCTTTTTCTCTGCAAACGCGCCGCAGTAGGAGATGAGACAGAGCACGGGCTTCCTGCGGCCGAGGGCGCAAGACCTCCTAGCTCTATTAAAGAAGGCGCACTGCCCGAAGCGACGGACGTCCAACCTGTAAACGGTCTCTTCGGTGCCGTCGAGCAACCTCACGTTAACCTTCGGTTTGTCCCTTATCTCTATACCTAGATCGCGGGCCTCGGTCTCGAGTATTACCGCGCCGGAGTTCCTTTCACAACACTGGCCGCACCCCTTTATGCATATCATCTTGTAAGAGTTCCTCAACTCCTCGGAAGTAACCTCGATGAAGGCGCTCCGGTCGGCCGGACCAGTCCTCTTGAACACGGCCGTATACACCTTTTTGGACGGTATGTAGTAAGTACCCAAGTAGAACTTCCGAGCCAAGTGGGCTTGTTTCAACAGCCAGTAATCAAACGACTTGGTGCCGTCTGGATGCCTCAAGGCATAGTAAACTTGCAACGTCACCTTCACCTCGCTAAGGGAGCTCGTCGAAGCGCAGTATTTCAACTAGCACCTTGGCCGCAAAGTAACCCCACAAAGGGCCCGGGAGCTCTCCGACCTCTCCCCTCTTCATAGACACGCGCTTGCCTAGGATTTCCAAATCGAAGTCGTACTTAGACTTAACCAAGGTTACGTAATCAATGAAAGGGCTTAATGTAAAGTCCCATATGAATTTATCTATCTTCTTTACCAACAATGCTGACTTGCGGTTGACGCTTTCCAAGACTCTCAACAACCTACTAGTATCTACAGTAACTTGTTTGTCGACGTCTATCTTTGCCGAAGCGAGGGCCCGTTCGAAAACCACCTCCGGATCGTCCACTTCCCCCCAGAGCCTCACCCGCTCCGGGAGCAACTTCGAGAGTGCCTCGCCTAACCTCCCCCTCCACCCGGGCTCCTCGGGCCTCGGGACGAAGCAGTTCCCCTCCAAGCAGAACTTTTCTTTAATTAAGAGGTCACCCACTATGAAGTCAACTACCTCCCTCCTCAAGGTCTGATCTGCCGCATCGTACTGCGTGTCTCGCGCGACGACGTGGAAGCCCCGGTTTCCTGAGAAGTGGAGCTCTACCTTTTCCTTTTCTATCCCAAAATACCTCACGAGGACGTCTACGAGCTTGAGCGCCCGTTCGAAACCGTAGTACAGGCACTCCTTGGGCAAGAGGGGGAGCGGCTCGCCGGCGCAGTCCGCGGAGGAGGGAACTACCGTTTCCCCACAAGCCTTGTAAGCAGGCCCGCAGCCGGGCGCGTGGTCGACGTCTATGTCGAACTGTAGGTCGGCCCTAAGCCACCCCTTAGCCTCCATTTTGGGGGCGGCTGGCTCCCTGTAGCTGGCCGTCGATATGTACACGTCCAACCCACGCTTCTTGATAACTAAGGACCTCAGTTCTTCCACGTCCGAAGCACTCATGTGCCTTACCATCCCGCCCTCGGCTGTCTGGACCGCCACCTCCCTCTGGCTCAAGTCCTCCGGTACTTCAAACCTCGCTTTCTTGTAATATTCTAATATCATCAAGTACAGCTTATTCGACACGCGGCGCGAGTAAGTAGACAAGCTTGCCACCCTCTCCTATCTCAAACGTAGCTCGAAGGGGCATGTCGTTCCCTATTTCCAACACCACCTTGTCTGCCACTTGAGATACCGAACTCACGTAGGTAAGGTATTCAAGGCCGTAGGACGACCTCACGCTCTCCGGCACCCGGTAGTCCAAGAGCACCCCAGAGTCCTCAGAAATTATAATTTCTGCGTAGCCCAAGTCGCTGCTGGCTTCGACCCTCAAAGTGCCGGGCTCTAGGTTGAAAGTGACCGTGTCCGCTATGGGTTCCAAGTCCTTTATGAGCTCTCTGTAGGAGTCCGATGTGATCTCGACGCTTGCAGGCAACTCGAGGTCCACCTCTGGCAACTCCTCCTCGTAGACCTCCAACTGAGGTAAGGTGAACTTTCGCGACCCGTGGCCCTCGAACACTATCGAGTAGCTGTTCTCACCAACTTCTATGCTTAACTTGTCTTCCTTCGTGGCCCTCCTCATAACCTTAGCTAAGTCTTCCATATTGATGCCAAAGCTGACGTCTCTCTCAACTTCAAACACCTCGAAGCCCGAAGACGGTATTGCGAAATCTATTAGAACAACCTTCGACTCGTCCATAGTTTTTATCCTGAACCCGTCCTCATTCACGTGTGCCACGGTCTCCTTAACTACCTTAGAAATTCCTGATATCACGTACTTCCATACTCTAGCGTCGAAGAAGGTGAGCTTCAACCACTTTCGCCCTTTAGGGACTCTGGGCGAGAGGTAAGAAAGGGTTTACACCATATAAGATAGGTCGGCCGGTACTCTCACCGGAGCCCCCGCCAACTCCACCGCCCCCCTCTCCATCTCCTCGACTACCTTGAGGACGTCGGCCGCCTTCAACTTCAATTGCTCCCTTTTCCTCTTGTGGTGGTCGTAGGGCCTCGCCAAGACCGACCCTTCCTCGGCCTCCTTCTTGCCAACGTAAAGTACCAGAGGGGGCTTCACGGTCGACTCTACCTTCCTCACGTCTCTTGATAAGTGAGTCTTAGTACTCGTCAACGTTGTGACACGAATTTCCTTCTCCCTCAAAATATTTGTCACTTTCTCGCTTAACTCCTTTATCTTTCTATCGATCTCTTCATTCCCGGTTAATATTTCCACTACCAACGCTTGCAGCGGCGCCAATGGGAACGGCAACCTACCCTTAAACATCTCCAAATATATCCCCAAGAACCTCTCGAGCGAACCCAACAAAGCTCTGTGTATCATGTACAAATTCGTGTCTACGCCGTGAGTCTCCTTGACTAGTTCGGCTAGTTTGAACCTCTTGGGGAGGTTGAAGTCGAACTGAGCAGTGCCTATCTGCCACTCCTTTCCCCCCTCTTCGTAGACCACTACGTCCAACTTGGGGCCGTAAAAGGCTGCCTCTCCCTCTTCCGCGAAAAATTCTATCCCGTACTTCCTCTTTACCTCTTCAGCTACCTTGAATAGCCTCTCCTCGGCGAAGGCCCACATCTCCGGCTCTCCCATGAACTCCTCGCCTATTTTGCTCTTATCTGAGAGACTGAGCCTTAACTTCACGGTCCGGGAAGTGACCGGTATGTGGAAGAGTTTCTCGTAGATATCTTTCATCATTTCAAATACTTCTATTAACGCTGACTCTACGTGTTCCTCTGGGGAGAACAAATGGGCGTCGTCCTGAGTGAAGGCCCTCACCCTCAACAGTCCCCTCAATGCCCCGGCTATCTCATAGCGGTGGACCGTTCCCGTCTCGAATATCTTAAATGGTAACTTTACCTTCGACGAATATTTCTGCAGTAAGTTCGTAAATATGAGCACGTGGAAGGGACAGTTCATCGGCTTTATCGCGTATTCGTCGCCCTCAATATTCAGTAAGAACATGTTTTCCCTGTAGAATTTCAAGTGGCCCGTGAGCTCGTAGAGCGTAGTTCTAGCTATCGTCGGCGTCTCCACTACGTAATACCCTTTCCTCGCGTGGTACTTGTGTAGGACGTGCTTCAAGGCTGTCCTCAAAACCCCTCCGCCAACGCTGAACAGGGGGTTTCCGGCCCCCACGTAGTAGCCGTACTCCGCACCCAATTTGGGAACTGGCGTCGTGGGCTTGACGGCTATGTCTAATTCGACGGCGTAATCCATGTGATCTTTTTGGTCCACGCTTGTGCCCCCGTACGCGACTTGTGAGGCACTATTCAAGCTGCGTCGCTGTTTAAGCAATAAACCTCTGAGCGTCGTTCCGCAGCTGGTGGTCGAGAAGTTGAGGTTCTGCCCTAAGTGCGGCTCGTTGATGGTGGCCAGAAGGGTAGGCGGTAAAACGGTACTGAAGTGCATGAGGTGTGGCTACGAAATGGAAGTTACTGGGGCTCAGAGCACGTTGAGAACGGCGAAGAAAATAAGACACAGCGTGAAGGAGAAAACTATTGTAATAGAGAATAACATAAAGGTTGAGACACTCCCTAAGACAAGAGACGTCATATGTCCCAAGTGCGGTCACGACGAGGCTTACTACTGGTTCGTGCAGACGAGGGCCGGGGACGAACCCCCGACGAGGTTCTACAAGTGTACGAGGTGCGGGCACGTATGGAGAGAATACGAGTGATAGAAAAGGTCCTAATGAAGGCCGTGAGAGAGGTAGAGGAGGCGTACTTGAGGTCCCCTCCCTACTGGAGCGGCCGGGCCAACGCGTTCAGAGCGTTACAACTCTTACGCTCAGCCCTAAACCTCCTGGAGGAGTTGAAACTTGCTGAGGGCTTTCATAGCGGTAGACATAGAGGGGGAGCTGAGCGAGAGGCTAGCCAAGCTCGCGGAGTCCTTGAAGAACACCGGAGCTGACGTAAAGCTGGTAGAAAAAGAGAACTTTCACATCACCATAAGGTTCTTGGGCAACGTCCCCGAAGAAAGTGTAGATATGATAGAAAATATCATGAGGAACGCCGTAAAGGACGTGAAACAACACAAACTCAAGCTAAAGGGAGTAGGGGCCTTTCCGAGCCCAGAGAGGCCAAGGGTGGTTTGGGTGGGGGTTGAGGGCGACGAGCACTTGAGGAAGATATTCGAAAACGTGGAGAGAGAGCTAAGGAAGTTAGGTTTTAAACCAGAAACTAAGGGCTTCACCGCTCACGTAACCTTGGCGAGGGTCAAGAGCGGGAGGGGGAGGGATGCCCTAGTCAAGTGGATTAACGATATGAAGGATATAGAGTTAGGAGAGCTAGAGGTGAAGAAGATAAGGTTGAAAAAGAGTACGTTGACGCCCAAAGGACCGATATACGAGACCCTAAGAGAGGTAGAGCTGGCTTGAGCTCCCCTCGCGCTGACATAGAGGAGAGGGTCTTAAGCAAGATAAGGCCGACCGAAAACGAAATAAGGCTAAGGGACGAGGTGTTTATCGTAACGAAGAAGATTCTCGAAGACACCTTGAGGAAGAAGGACTTAGAAGGCGAAGTGACTCTGCAAGGTAGCGCGAGGAAGGGAACGTGGCTCCGAGGCTCGTTGGAGCTTGACGTGTTCGTGTTATTCCCGCCTAGGGACAAGAAGTGGATAAGCGAGGTTGCGTTTCCTATCCTCTTAGAGGCCGCTGAGGAGTTGGGAAAGCCGGAAGTGAGGTTCGCAGAACACCCTTACGTGAGGGTCGTCGTCGAGGGAGTTCCCGTGGAATTGGTGCCGGCGTTCAAGGTGAAGAGGGCCAGCGACGCGATAACCGCAGTCGACCGGACCCCCTTCCACACGGAGTGGTTCCTAAAACAAGTGAAGAGGTTGGGGGAAAGGATAAGAGACGACGTGAGGTTGCTCAAGGCATTCATGAAGGGGATAGGGGTCTACGGGGCGGAGATAGCCGTCCAAGGTTTCTCCGGCTTCCTGTGTGAGGTACTCGCCGTGTACTACAGAAGCTTTGAGGGGACAGTGAAGGCGGCGCGAGAGTGGAGGCCCCCTACCGTCTTAGAAACCTCGCTGAGTGAGGAAGAGGCCTTAAAGATGTTCAAGGGGCCGCTTATAGTGCCGGACCCCACGGACCCCAACAGGAACGCGGCCGCAGCCGTAGGCTTGAACTCCTACTCTACCTTCATAATAGCGTCTAAGCTTTACACATCCGAGCCCTCCGAGAGCTTCTTCTTCCCTCCAAAGCCCGCCCCCGCAAGGCCGCTCTTGCCGACTTACGTCGTGGAGATCCCGACCTCCGGAGCCCCTCCGGAGACCGTCTGGGGAGAGCTGAAGAGGGTCGCTAAGTCTCTGGCGAAGAACTTGAGAATAATGGGATTTGATGTGACGAGGTTCGCTGTATGGAGCGACGGGGAGGTGGCCAAGGTCGCGTTCGAGTTCTTACAAGACGCCTTGCCTGAGTGGGAAGTGGCGAGGGGACCGCCGGCTTGGAGCCCTCACGCCTTGAGGTTCGTGAAAGATAAGGAGTCTTGGTGGGTGGACGGAGGAAGACTCTTCGCCAGGAGAAAGAGGAAGTACACCAAAGTGAAGGACGCAATCGCGGATTTGTTGAATAAGTTGAGAGCGAAGAGTTTGATCCTCAACAACAGTAAAATAGAAAGCGTTGAGGTTGCGGAAGAGGAATGGTTGGCAGAGTTCGTCTCGGGGAGACCGGCTTGGTCTTGAAGGTCCGCCCAGAGGAGGCTCCCATCTGTTTCCCGAAACGGACGTGCGAGCTGGGGGAAATCTTGGAGGGGAGGGGCGTCGAGTGGATCTACAACTTCGGGTCCCGCGACCTCTGGGGGTTCAAAGTCCTAGGGGTGGGGTTCAGGGGAGTAGTGTTCTTAGCCGAATGGAATGGGAAGGTTGTAGCCCTAAAGGTTAGGAGGGGCGACGCGAACGTGGACATGGTAAAAGAGGCCGAGCTACAGAGGTACGCGTGGCCCGTGGCGCCGAAGGTGTTCGACTACGACAGGGACTTCATAATAATGGAATACGTATCGTTCCCCAGCATTGAAAATGTCATTGGAAATTTGGACATTATGGGGCTCAAGGAACTTATAGTCAAGGTGTTGGAGGCCGGCAGAGAGCTCGACAAGAAGGGAGTGGACCACGGAGAGCTGACCAGGCCTTGGAAGCACGTGCTCGTCGGTGACGAAATTAAGATAATTGACTACGGCAGTGCTTCCAAGGTAAGGAGGCCCTCGAACGTGACCTCATTGGCGTCCGGACTGCTATTAAAGCCCTCCCCGCCAGCCTCCATCATATCCGAAAAACTCAAGGTTAACAAAGCCTTACTGCTGGAGGCCGCGAGGAAGTACAAGAGGACTATGGACGACGAGGCCTTCCAAAGCTTGCTGGACCTCATCCTGTAGAGAAATATTTCAAGAGGATTATGGATACTGTTAATATACCCATTATGAAGCTCAATGAAGCTACGGCGTAAGCCGTCGCGTACAACGGGGTAGATGGTTCTATGGAGTTCATAACTCCCAGCGCCAACAACATCCCCGCGCTCAAGCTCAAAACTCCGGGAAGTTCTCCCACTGGGTTCCATTTCTCCGTAATGTTCACCACGCTTATCGCGGGCGGCGCGACCGCCGTTGCGTTCCTCGCCGCCCGGCCGCGTTCCTTGGGCTTCGCGTACAAGTAAACCGTGCCGCCGGCCGAGACGCTAAACGTCTGGTTGCCCAACCTCAGCTCTAAAGTGGGCTTGTCGTATACCAGTATTATTGAACCGCGTACCCTCAAACTCTTCCCGTCCACAGTCACGTTAACGACGGCGGGACTCTTGAGGTAGCCCTTCTCCTCCAATGTCACGATCTTGTATACGTAACACGTCCCCTCGCCCGGCTCCACCGCTATGCTGGAGACGAGGCGTCTGTTGCCAACCGAAGTGAGCAGCTGTGGTAGCTTTACCTCACACGTCTTGTTGTTCTCCACGACTAACATCCTTAACGTGGCGTTTAAGGCGTCAGGAGGTAGGAGCACTGTAGCCTTCTTGTCCACCGGATAGGTCAAAGTGAGGTTAGCCAAACTGAACTTCACCAATCCCTTGACCGGCTTCCAGTTATCGTAAAGCTCCACAGTTACCGGAACCGCTAGCTCGACCGAAGCTTGCGGAGATAGCCTAAGAACGACCGTACCCCCGTTTGCGAGCGCCTCGAACTCCTTGTCGCCAAGCTTCAGCGTGACAGTTTTCGTGGGTACGACGAATACCGCACTACCGTTTACTATTACCTTCCTCCCGTTGACTAGCAACGTTGTAGTTACCTCTCTCTCGCCGCGTAACACCACCACCTTCAAGCTGTGGTATTTAACACTTATAGTTCTGTTTATAATAGCGTATATCGGAGCCACCTTGTTGTCTGTCATCAAGGGGGGCAAGGTGGTGTTCGCCAGAGCCCCCTCGGGGGTGGTAACGCTGAAGATGAGCTTCTGGGATGCCCACTGGCGGGGGATCATAACTTGGGCGGCGCCTTTCACGTAATACTGCACGCTCGCAGTCCCGTTACTCAGCGTGATGAGCCCCTCCCCGACGCCGTCCAGAACGACCTTCACGGACGTGTCTAAGTTGCCTAACGGCACTTTGACGACTCGTTCCCCGCTCGTCGTTGAGGGTTTCAAGCTGACTTCCCTTATGCCCTCAGGTATTATAACTTCCAATGCATTCCCGGTCGAATCTACGGCTTTGAGAAGGACGTAAGCATACTTCGGCTTGACGAACGTAAACGTGTTGTTATTCACTAAAGCCCAAGTGAGGCCGCCGTCACAACTTACGCTTATCGGGGGTATCATTGTTGTGTTTATCTTAATGCTCTCGCCGGATAGAGCATAGGGACTGGGACACAAGTAGACCCACTCACCGGAAGAGACCTTCAACGAGGCCTCGTACCTACCTACCTTCAGCTTGACCTCGCCGCCGCACGGCAAGACTACCGTAGTCGGGGTCCTCGTAACTTGCAGTCCGAAGACGGACTGGCCCGCTTGTACCTCCACCTCCACCGGCGAGGGGGCTACGAACTTAACAAGACAACCCCTAGAGGGCTGTGCGGGGGGGAAATTCAAGACGACCTCCGCGGCCTCCGGAGATATCGTTAAGGACGTCGCAGTCCCCTTCGAGGCGGACACGAACTGCATCGCAACTTGGCGCGGGGGCAACAAAGCGTAACAGAAAGCGCCACAGTAGACCGCTCGCCCGCCGACGACTACCTCGAAGGGCTCTGAGGAGTTTATAGTCACCAGCCTCAGTGCGCCGGACTCCGGGAATACGACCAGATTCTTGTCTACGACTTCAGTTAGGTTCAGTATTGCCACGGAGTCGTCGACCCTCAGTACGGTCAAACCTCTGCACGGGACCGGCACGCTCACGTAGGCGAAGGGGGGCGCCTTAACCTCGATCTCGTAAGACGGGGAGACAAGGGAGACCGAGTGGCTTCCCTTCGCGAGAACCGCTACGTTTAGGTTACACGCAGCCCTCACGGAGGTCCCTCCTTTTCCCCCGCCGAACTTCAAACTGACGTTGCCGACAGGGAGAGATAGCCTGGCCGTCGGAGGGTTGAAGTAATAGAAATAACTCCTCCGGGCTTTATCCAACCCTATGAAGTACCTTACGACAGGCAGCTTGAAGTAAACGGTTCTGCCGACTAACAGCGGCCTAGTCAAAGGTTCGGACGTTAACGAGATGACGCCCGCCCCTTCGGGCCAAGAGACGAGAACGTAGGGCGAGGGCTTCCCTCCAGGGCTAGACCTCCCCTCTAGGCGCAAGTAGGCCCGTTCGCCCGAGAGGACCAGCGTGAGCCGTTCTTCCGGTCCCGGCTCTAGGGCCTTAGCGCGGTAAAGAGCCACGCCCTTGAGCGTCCTTCCCGGTACCTTGGCCGTTACCTCCAAAGCCTCGCTCACGTAGGCCACGCCCGAGAGATCGCTGTCGGCCCCCACTTCTTTCGGGCTTAACTCCAGTAACGTCATAGATATGAAGTCCTTTATCGAGTTTAACAAACACTTAGAAACTGTCGGCAACGGAACCTTGAAGGTCAAGTCACATCCGCTCAAGTGAGTGGCTAAGGCCTCCTCCACGGTCCTCGAGGCTTCCTCACTCCCCGCGTCGACGTTCAAGCTCACGTTTCTCATTGTCATAGAAATAGGGTCGTAGTCCGCGGTCAAGGAGACTTTGAGGTAAGGCAGCTGAAGCGTCCTCGCAGCCTCGGGGTTCTCGTATACGAGCGTTACGTTTATGGGCCACGCGACCACGACCGCTATCAGCGCGAGCGACGTCAACGCGAGCTTGCTCATTCCCCTATAGCCCCCGCTCGCTGCGAGACTCAAGCTAGTAAAGGTTGAACTCCCCGTAACCGTCGGTAGAAGGGATTTGAGCGGAATGAGCGCGTACGTAAGAACTCGGGAAGACGGGACTGTAGAGATAGACTTAAGTCACGTGCCCTTGAGACCGACCAGCAAAAAGGAAATAATGGAGCTAGAGACGGCCTTAATTATAGGCACTATCTACAGGCCTGACGTAATTCAATTGATACTCGACCCCGTGGAAAGGGCCACGTGGGTGGACAGCTTGGCCGTAGCTGCCGCCGCCTTGGCTAGGTACAAGGCCGGCTACACTATATCCCAGATAGCAGAAGAGCTGGGGAGGAGCGAAAGCACCATAAGGAACCACCTCAAGGGCAAGACCAAAGCGGGGAAACTGGTCCTCGAGACCTACGAAATGTTAGCGAGAGGAGAGCTCAAGCTGGTGATACCGATCAAGGGCGTAATCATTCCGGAAGAGAGGATAAGGGAGCTGGAGGCCAAAATAAATGAGCTAGAGAGGGAGAACGCGAAGCTGAGGGAGAAGATAAGCCAACTGAGCTCCGCGGAGGAGGTGGAGAAGCTAAGGGCCCGCTTAGAGGAGCTTCAAAAGGAGTTGGAGGAGAAGGAGAAATTGTTGTCGAGGCTGAAGGAACTCTTGTGCCCTACCACCCGTGCTTAAGAGCCCTCCTCAAGCTGGTCCAAACTTTGCTCCCTCCCGGTCCCCTCCCCGGCGGGGCCAGGACCTCCTCGGCCGCCCTTTCGGGGTGGGGCATCAAGCCTACCACGTTTCTCATGCCGGGCGAGCGGAGGCCGGCGACGTCCCACAAGCTCCCGTTTGGGTTGTCGACGTACTTAAATACTACGTTGTTGGGCTCGCTCTCCGCGAAGTACCTCCCCTCCGCGTGGGCCACCGGCATGTCGACCTCCTCGCCGAGCTCGTAATCCAAGGTCCAAGGAGTCTTATCGTCTACAACCTTCAATTTCACCCACTTACACACGAACTTGTTGTTCGTGTTATGTAACAGCGCCCCACTGCCCATTAATCCTCTTTCCATGAGCATTTGGAAGCCGTTACAAATCCCCAAAACTGGCTTGCCCTCCTCGGCGGCCTCGACCACTTGATCCATAGCTGACGTTACGGAAGCTATCGTCCCCGCCCTCAGCCGGTCGGCGTAGCTGAAGCCTCCGGCTAAGACTACTGCGTCCCACTCGCTTTGCCTGAACTCCTTGTACCATACTACCTCCCCCTCCATCCCGTACAAGTTTACTACGTGCTTGACGTCCTCGTCGCCGTTGGTGCCCGGAAACTTAAGCACGGCCACCCTGATAGGGCCTCACCTCCATCTCGTGGACCACCGGGTTAAAGATGCGCATCTCTCTACAGAGTTTCTCCACCTTTTCTAGCGCCTCCTCCTCGTTGTCGGCCGACACTGTAAACAAGAGCCACTTACCAGACCTAACTTCCTTTATCGAGCTGGCGAATGAACTTCTGTTGACAAGCTCGTTCTTTATGGTCTCGCCTTCGGGATCTCTGGCTACCCTCTTGTTCCGGATTATGACCTCGACCAAGTACTCATTCAACGTTCAGCGCCCCCTTCAAGGCTCTTAACAGCTCCACGTACCTCTTCAAGACTTCTTCGCCGCTCGCCCCGCGGCGGAACAAGTCTTTATCGTAAGCCTCGCCTCCCTTGTGCGCCCTGAAGGAGTCGGGGCTCAGTTCGTCTATTAGTATCACCTCACCATCGTTACTAATTCCGTACTCCACTTTGAAGTCTATCAACTTGAACCCCGCCCTCTCAAACAGCCCCGAAAGGGCATCGTTAACATTCAAAGTAATCTCTCTAATCTTTTTCATCATTTCTTTTGTGACGATCCCGGCCGCCACGGGGTCGTCCTCCGCCAGCAAGGGGTCGTGGAGTTCGTCGTTCTTGTAGTGCACCTCGAAGACCGGCACGACCAGCTTCTGGCCCTCCTCAAGCACCGGGAGCCTCTTCAACAGACTCCCGTAAGCGTAATTCCTCACAATAAATTCCAGCGGTAAAGGTTTGGTCTTAAGGGCAATTATCTCGTCACCCTTCCTACTCAAGAAGTGAGTCTTGATCCCGCGCTGCTGTAAGTACTTCATTAACAGTTCGGTGAACTCAGCGTTCACCGCCCCCTTTCCAGCAACCTTCTCCACCTTTTTGCCGTCAAACGCTGTAAACACGTCTTTGAATTTGAGTAACACTTCGTTCCCCAAGTCGTACACTTTCTTAGTTTTTCCTTCGTAGATGAGCTTCAAGGCGTAGCCCTGAGAGGAGGTTAGGTGGACGCTAATTAAGGTCTACTGACGACTACAAACGCGATGAGAATGGCCGCGCGGTGCACGGAGTTCGAAGCGACTGTCGCTAAGGACGGCGACGCCGCCTACCTAATATTGACATGTATCAGCAACTCCAAAAGAAAGGTGTACAAGTGTTTCCAAGTGCGCGTTAAGAGGGACAAATTGAGCGTCGGCGACGTTACTACTTTAACCTTCATAGACGAAATAAAAATGGACACGGTGTTGAAAAGCTTACAAGCGTTCGGCAACTGGCTCGCGAAGAGGCTGAACGAGGGGAGGAGCAGGGTAGGGTACGTGGAGGAGATGATAGCGAAGTTCATAGCTTATTCGCTCTGTAAAGAAAGGGGGAAGATCGTGGAGTGCCTGAAGCGCTGTAAGCTCGTCACGCGCAAGGGACCAATAGGGTGGAAGGCCGTTTACCAAATGTTCGTCAATACCAAAGATATGCCTAAGGAGGTAGAAGAGCCTAAGCTTTGGACCGACGAGTTGCCAAAGGAATGTATTCACTCAAGCTCCTCTGCCTCAAGCTCCTGAACATCGAAGCCTTCTCGTCTTGTAGCAACTCTAAGGCCTCTTTCAAGTTCATGCTCCCAGAATCCAATGCCTTCAGCGCAGCCAAGTAAGCGCCCTCCCGCACTTGCCACGCCCCCAAGGGGATGTAGTAATCGGGGGTCACCCTCCTTATGACTAATGCAGTAGCGCTCACCCCCCTCTCCCTTAATGCCTTGAGAACGCCGACCTTCAACGCGTGGAAGCCTCCGTCGTCCGGGTCCTCAGCTTTGGACCCCACTGTGGGCCCCTCGTAGTTATATATAGTTACTTCCTTGGGCGTCCACAAGCTCCTCGGCTCCCAGACCTCTATCATCTCGACTGCGGGAGGCCCGGGGAGCAACAGGACTTTGTAGACGTTGCCGTAGTGGGTGTGGAAACCCACCTTAGGACCTTCGATCCACGGGAAGCCCTTCATGTCTTCCTTTATCGCCTTGGCCACTGCCACGTCGACGGCCGTGATCGCCCAGCGGGTCGGCACGAGCCTCTTCTTTATTCCAAACATACCGACGCTGAATGCCTTCTGGATCAAGTATATACTCCTCCCCGCCCTGAATAACTCCTTCACTACCGCCTCTGCCTTCAGCTTCTCGCCGCCCCTTCTCTCTAACAAGGGATCGACTTTAGGGTTATCAATAACTTTTATTTCATCAGCTTTGATTGATACCCCCACCGGAGCCAAAATGCCGTCCAAAGACGGCGGAACGGGCCTCCCAGAGCTCTTAGCCTCGGCGTCCACGGGCCTCTCGGAGACAGCTCCCCAGAGCAAGTCCCCCTTGAGCAACTCTTCCGGCCTCCTCGCGTCAAACCTCTTGAACGGAAAGATCATCTCCATTCGGAGCCTGGCCACCGCCTCGAGGTCGAACCCCTCCCGCGCCCACAGCTCCGGCGAGTCTCTAACCCTTGGATCCCCATATGGGGAAATGCCTAAGGACACGGGGACCTTGGGGTAGCCCGCTTCCCCCACGAGCGGGGAGGGGGGAGTAGGGCCTTCGGGCCTCCTGCTATCCCAACCGGCGGAATAGAAGCTGCGCGCCCTCTCTAGGATCGGACACCTCTTCGCCCCGCAGAGCTTCCGGTAGCCCTTACACCTAGCGCATACCTCTGGGGGCACCCTCTTCAAGTCGCCCTTTGCCTAGAGGGAAGGCGAGAAGCAAGTTAAAAAAGGAGAATTAAGCGCTGGGGAGTTCTACCTCCTCCCTCGCGTAGCCCATCTCTTCCAGCTTTCTGGCGGTGATCGCTATCTCGTGTAACAACTCCGCGGGCGTTTCGAAGGTATCCTTCTCTATGTGATCAAATATCACTTCGATGGGTATGCCTCTCCAACTGACGCCCTTAAGCTTTTCCTTCAGCTGCTCCTTGGTCACTGGGAAGTCGACGCCCTTAAGCCTCCTCAAGACTTCCGCCGCCCAGCTTATGCCTCTGTGCGTCACCAAGCCCCTCTCTTCTTCCACCTTCTTGGCGGCTTCGGCCAAGTAGTGGAGGACCTCGGCGGGCGTATCGAAGGTGTCTTTCTCAACCTTTTCCAGTAGCTCCTCTATCGGCAGACCCCTCCAATACATCCCCTTAAGCTTTTCCTTCAGCTGCTCCTTGGTCACTGGGAAGTCGACGCCCTTAAGCCTCCTCAAGACTTCCGCCGCCCAGCTTATGCCTCTGGCCGGCATGTCCCTCTCCTCGGTTCTACCTTAGAACCGAGCGGCCTTATTAGTCAGAGAGAGACCGTAATACCTTACTGCATCTCGTTAGGTCAGCGGGCTACTCCGGGTTTCAAGTTCTCCAGGCTATAGAGCTTTCTATAGTCATAAGGGTCAAATTCTTCTATGACTCTTGCGGCGACCTCCTCCACAAGCTCTTTTCTCGTCGCGTGCAACACGAAGTACACCGGGTAGGGCCACCTCTCGTCCACTATCCTGGCCACTACGTGAGAAGCTTCTGGGACCTCCTCCGCTATCCTCCTACAAGCTCCCACGTCGTCGTCTACGTTCATGACTATCATTGAGTTATATTTGAACCCTATCTTGTCTCCGTCCACGCTGGCCCCAGGGTTCCTCAAAACTCCTTCCCTCAACAACAACTTAACTTTGTCGACCACCTCGTCTTCCGTCATCCCGTACTTCTTAGCGACTTCCGCATAAGGCCTCTCGACGGGTTTTAGCCTCGAGACGTCTTTCGGGAATTCCTTGGGCAGTCCCAAGTCCTCCGGCTTTGGGACCTCATCCTTCTGGGGGGTGTAAGGACTCCAAGCGATCCCCTTTATCGGGTCGTACCGTACGCTTACCTTGCAGACCTTCTTGCTCGGCAACACCACGTACTCCTCTAAGCCTAAGGGTTCAAGTATGTTCTTGACATCCTCTCTGAGGGCTTCCAGGTTCTTGGCCTTTATGGTGAACCAGACTTGGTAGTCGGGGTCCTCCCTGAGGTAGTTGTGAGTTACCTCCGGGTTTTTCATCAACACCTCCTTTAAAGCGTCCACGTCCCTCCTATCCTTCACTCTCACCCCAACTAGGGCCGCTACCTTACCCATAGACTTGTAGTTGACAGTAAATCCTATTCTCTTTATTATCTTGTTATCCATCAGACTCTTAGTCCTCTCTAGGACATGCGCTTGGGAGGTGCCCAGCGCGCGAGCCACCTCCTCGAAAGGCGTGGGCGTGAGCGGGAAGTTGTACTGTAATTCGTATAGCAATCTCTTATCCAAATCGCTCAGCAACGTCGAGTACCCGCGGCACCTCGTGGGTTCGGGTTAATGACGAAGGAGGTTGGAGAAAATATAACTTTCTCCGGGCGTGGGTGCGTAGGGTGAACGAAAGTGCCCGTGACAGACCCCGAGTTGGTAGCTATAGTGCAGAAGAGGGTTCTCAAGAAGTACGTGTGTAGAAGGTGCGGCGCGCTGAACCCTTGGGGGGCCACCAAGTGTAGGAGGTGTAAGAGCACTAACCTCAGACCGAAGCACTACGAGCTCGGGGGCAAGAGGTAATGCGGTTTGACGTTCACTTTAGATGACCTAATATATGTAATGAAGAAGCTACAAGAGGCTGGCTTGGACGCAGTAATAATAGGCGGAACCTCCGTGGAGTTGGAAGCGAAGAACAAGAAGTTCAGCGGGGACTTAGACCTCTTTCCTACAAACCATTACGCATTGGTAGAAGAGGACTTCTTCCGGACCATCGCTGACGAGGAGGGCTGGGAGTACGGTCACACGGGCTTGGGCACGCCCAAGATGGTCGCCAAGGGACCCAAGAACGAGGTCGAAATAGAGTTTTACGACAACATTATGGACTTTTACGTACCCGACGAGATACTAAGCGGGGCTAAGGCTATAGAGATCAAGGGCGTAAAGATAAAGAAAGTATCGCCGGAAGACTACGTAGTGCTGAAGTCGAGGAGCGAGGACCCAGAAGCTATAAGCATAATAAGGGGAGTTAAGGCGCTGGCCGACAGCGGCAAGATAAGCCTAAACGTGAGGAAAATAAAGGAAAGGCTCGAACTGTTCCCAGAAACGGACGTACCGCTAATGAGGAAGAGGTTGAAGGAGGCCGGGATAGATGTCTGAGAGGACGTTCACTCCCCTAACTAAGGACTACGCCGAAAAACTAGCGAAAATGCTTGACGAGTACGACGAAATGAAGGACAAGCTCCACGACCTTTCAAGGCAAATAATAAAGAACAGCAAGCTTTGCATCTATGCAATAAGGAGGGGTGAAGTGAAGAGGGCTGAACAGTTAGTAAGAGAAATGAAGGAGTTGAGGAACGAATTGAAAGAGTTGTTAAAAACTAACTTGAGGCTCGCAACTATAAATATAGCGTTGACCGCCGAACAAGAATACGTGGAGGCCCTCAGCATATACTTATTCGAGAAGGAGAGGAGGTTTCCGACCTTAGAGGAGGCCGAGACCTCAGTTCAAGAGTATGTGGCGGGCATTATGGATGCCGCCGGAGAACTCTTGAGAATGGCAGTTGACAACATGCTCAAGGGCGACATCGAGTACTCAAAAGAGGTCAAGGAAGCCATAGAAAACATATACGTATTCATGTTGTATGTAAATCCCAGGGACTACGATCTAAGGAGGAAAATAGACTACGTCAGTAACATCTTGAACAAGCTTCAAGAGTTCTTATTTTATAAAGAAGTAGTGGGGTCCGTGAAGACCAAAACTGGTGCTGAGAAGTGATGAGCCGTGTGAGGCCTGAGGTCCCGAGCTTTCGAGAGCTCGCGGCGTGTTTGGGGGCAAAGCCCAAGGTAAGGCTCTTCCGTAAGGGCAGCTCCCTCTGCGCCGGGTACCAAGGCTGCTCATTTTACGTGGAGAGGAGGAACGCTGTGACCCCAGGCGGGGTCAAGCTGTTAGCCCGGTGGGCCGAGAGAGGGGTCGTCGTGGCCCCCGACGAGAGGAGGGCTATGCTGTTCCTATACGGGAAGGATCTGTTTGATTTCGAATTAATCAAGCCCTCGTGCGAGAGGGGGTACGTTCTGGTGTACTGGGACGAAGTCTTGTTAGGGTTGGGTCTGTTGAAGAAAGGCTTGGTCATCAATGTTTTGGACTTCGGAGAGTTCTTGAGGAGGGGGTACTGAGCTACCAACACCACACCAGCGCCTTCTTGTGAACTACCTCGTCCGGGTCCGGAGCCTCCTCCGCCGCCACGGTCTTCCCTCCGAAAGCCTTCGTCAGCGCCTCCGCGACCCCGTCGTCTTCGTCAAAGTAGTATAGGACGAAACACCCGGTGCCCACCGTGGGGCCTAAGGGCCCCTTGTTCCAACACCTCTGCACCATCTCTAGCTCACCACAAAGTAAACCACTATGTCGCCGGGCTTCAAGTGCGTGCTGGGCGGCATCCAACGCCCCCTGCTCAGCACGGCTATGGGTATCCCCTTCTCCCCCGCCAACGTAAACGCGTCGCACTCGTCTGCGTTGAGACACTCCTTGGACGCCACCTTGAGTTCGCCTTTCATGGCGTTTAACAAGAGCAGGCCAGCGTAGGGGTAGGTCGCTATGGACGCCGCCACCCTGGCCACCGCGTTCACCGGGAGCACTACGTCAGCGCCCAAGCGCTCTAATATTACCCTCACGTTGGGGTCGTCCGCGAGGGCGACTATTCTGGGCGCTTGACAGTCGTTCTCTAGGACCAGCGAGTAGACGTCCAGTACGCTCTGTATCACGTCCTCGTCGCTCCCGCAGCTTATGACGGCTTGGTAAAAGCACACGTCCTCGTCCTCCTTTAACTTAGAGGCTCTCTTGACCTCGTAGCCTCCCCTCTCCATGGTCTCTGCTATCACCGAACACTCCTCACCTTCCCCCACCACCAAGATCCTCAAGGTCCCTCACCAGCTCCCTCAACGCCTTAACTACCTCCTCAATTATTCGGAGCCCTTCTTCCTTGCGGGCCTCGGAAACTGACTCAGGGGAACAGCCGTACTCCCCGGAGTGCCAAGGTATTAAGATCCCCTTCTCCACTGGAGGACTCTTGTACCTCTTCGACTTCCTGACCACCACGCTGTACCCCAAGGCCAAAGCCAAAGAAGCCTCGGCCCTGCAGAGCTTCTGAAAGTCGTCGTAGCCCAAGGACTCTATTACGCCCCACACGTCTAGCACTGCCGTTTTGGCCCCCCTCTTGTAGGCCTCCATCGCGACGGCCTCGATCACCGGCGTGGCCCCCTTGTGGGCTACCACGAAGACCACGGGAACGGAGAACAACTTGTACAGCTGGGAAGTAACCTCCAACAAGAACGCTGAGAGCGTAGGAAGGGACACAGTCACTGAAAAGGGGTGCTCGGGGCTGAACGAGTAATTTATGGAGGGCGCCACTACAGCCTTCTCGCACCCACACGCCACCGCCTCGGCTATCTTGGTGTCCAGCCCCAAGGGCAGCGGGCCGTGGTCTTCCAAGCTACCAACCGGCACCAAGACGGCCTTGGCTAACCTCTTGACCTCCGAGGCGGAGGCGTCAGCCAGCTTGACGCACAAAGGGCTCCACCCGCGCCAATTATATCAATAAGGACAGCGCCTCCCTGGCGCTAGCCACCCCCGCGTAACGCCTCTCCGTCACTACTGGCAACACCTCGCTCTTGATTTCGACCATCTCCTTGATTATGTCTGATACTTTGGTCTCCGGCGTCGGGTAGGTAGGCAAGGGCTCTGCCAAGTCGCCGGCCGCCCTCTCCAAGGGGGCGCTCTCCCCCATCTCTAGCTGACTCAATGTGCTCTCCAAAGTCAAGAACCTCAAGAACTTCAGCGGGGTTATTATGCCGAAGGGCCTCTTCTGACCCACCACCGCGTGACCCCTCAACGGGTAGATCAAGGACGCCTTCAAGGCTTTCATGAAATCCCAAAGGGGGTTTATCAATGGGGACCTCTTGTCTATTATCTCAGAGACCTTGTGAGCCTCCAACTCCTCCTCGTGCTCTACTAATACGTAGAGAGAGTCTAGGAGGGAGCCCCCTTTCCCCGCTACCGCGCTCACGTCCCTCCCCAACATGACTTTGACAGCTTCCTCGGACCCGTTAATTACGGGGACCTCGTAGGCCAGTTCTGAGGCGTCGGTCCTAAACACCTCTATAATGTCTATCGGCGTGTCGGCTAAAGATATAGCCCTCAGTATCTGGACTGCGTCTATCATAACCAGCGGGGCTCCCTCGAGCAACGCGTAGGGGGTGTTGTTAAGAACCATGCTCTTGGCCGCGTCCAAAACGGAGGTGCCGCGGGCCAGGGGACCTACGGTGTTCTGCGACAACAAAGAGATCTGCCCTTCCGAGCTTGGGACGTAGGGAATAAAGAGCTCTAGGCGAGCTCCCTTCTTATAGACTCTAATATTAAGTTAGCAAGGGTACTTACCGCCGCCCTAGCCCTACTCTCCTTGTTCCCGATCTCCGCGAAGGCCCAGTACACGTCTTGAGGGTCTGTTCCGAACTGGTCGGCTATCATAGCTATTATGTCGATTATATCTACGCTCAGCAAGTCTAACAATGTGTCCTTTAAGTGTCCTTCCGGCATGTTGAGGACCTCTAGCAAGGCTTCCGCCCTCTGGAGGGCCTCCTCCAAGGGGGCCTCGCCAACCGTCGCTACCAGCTGGTCGAACGTCACCTCCGCCGGGAGCTCCAAGGGCTTTGCCCCGGCTCTGGCAATCATCCTCAGCAGGTCAGATTCAGCCTCTTTCAAGTATTCCTCTTCGGGAATGCCAAAGTTGAAGAGGAACGTACTGATAGAGGCCTTACGCACGGGCCCTAACGTCTCCACCTCGCGTCCCCGGTACTTCGTTAGTATCGCTCACCCGAGTAATTAAAGCGGTTGGGACGGTGTCACGGATCCGCCGTACTCCCGTCGGTCATCGCTCCCTTCGATAATCCCTCGTCATCTCCACAAGGCGTAGTAAAGGACCAAGGCCGAGCCCAGCGCCCAAGCGGTGTAGTAAGCTCCGTATTTAAGGAACTCCCGGAACCTCACCGCGTACCCCTCTTCCTCCAGCAAGTGGACCGCCGTTATGTTAGTCGAGCTCCCGAAGTAAGTTATGTTACCCCCGAGGGTAGCCCCTATCAAGAGGGCCAGCAACAGTTTAAAGTAGTATATGTTACAGTGCGCAGACAACCTAGAGATCACCGGAAACATCGCCATTAAGTACGGGACGTTGTCCACCACAGCCGAGACCGCGACCGACACCATAACTATTAAGGCTGTCAACTTGTAGTAGTCGCACGAGGCCGCCCTAGTAAAAATCTCGGCGACGAACCTCATGGTACCGCTGTCTTGCAAGGCACCGACCATCACGAACATTCCGGCCAAGAACGCCAACAGCCTCCACTCGACCGACTTCACAACGAACTTAAAGTCCCTTGTATATGCTATTATTATAGATGCCCCCACTAAGGCCGGCAGACTCAACCCTATGCCGAGCTGTTTCCTGAATGCCAGCAACAGTATTTTAATCATCAGTGCCACTAAGCTTACATAGGCTAGCTTCTTATCCCTTATAGAGCTTTTCGTGTCGTCAGATTTCGGTACATCGAACTTTCCCTCCACGAACGTGTATGCAAAGGCCGTAGTGGATGTAAATAGGGCAATTAAGACCATCCAGAATATAGAGGGCTTGTCGCCGTGGAATAAGAAGTCGCCGAAGTCCAAGTTGAAGTATCCCGCCGCCAAGGCGCTCTGTGGGTCGCCCACCAACAGCGCCGCCCCGCCCAAGTTCGAGGCGAAGGCCACAGCGAGTAACATGGGAACAGCGTTAACGTTCAAGGAGCGGGCTACGCCGAACACCATTGGGGCCAACATTATCAAAGTAGTCACGTTCTCAATGAAGAGTGATACTACTCCGGAAACCACGGCCAACGACCAAGTGAGCCTCCTCAAGTCGCCCCCGCTCCACCTCAACGACCTCCGCGCCAGCTCGTCCGTCAAGCCCGACTCTGTCAAGTAGGCCGAGATGACGCACGCCCCGGCTATCAAGCCCAGCACGTCCAAGTTCAAGTGTTCGGGGAGGCGGGAGGGTTCCACGAGCCCTGTCGCGAGGGCCAAGGCGGCCCCCGCCAAGGCTACCCAAGGGCGTTTGGACTCCGGCAAGAAGACCATGAGGGCTATAGCTCCCGCGAAGAGCGCTCCGGCCGCTAGCTCCCTCAAGGCACTTCACCTTATCACGAACCTCGGGGGCTCTATCCACTGGCTCTTACAACGCGGACACTTGGACGGCTTCTTCAGATGTGCGTCCTTGAAGACGAAGCCACACTTCTTACAGTAAGCCGGCTGCACGTAGAGCCTCATTCCCCTCCTCTTGACCGTCTTGGCCACGTGTTTTAGCTCCTCGTACACAAGCTTCTCGTCCTTTATGCCGAGCTCCAGTGCAATGTCCTTGGCACTCAGAGGCTCGCGCGTCTCCGAGAGGATCCTTATCATCCTTTCCCTGAGAGTCTCCCACTCCAAGCACTCTGCCCCCGGCGCCCTCTTCGGTAACATTCAAATGATACTTTCCCCGCCACCTCGTCCCCCTCAACGCCCTAGATCCCAATGGGTCCTCCCTTGGAATACGTAGAGGTGGACCAGAAGGAACTCAAAGAGCTGTTAGACGGTTACTTAAGAGAGCTTTACGAGTACAACGAAAAGCTTCCAAAAAACATAATGCTGAAGGCTTTCCACTACGTGAAGAGCAAAGGGAAGGTATACGTGTACATAGGCAAATACTTTTATAAGTATGAGAAGGACGGAGCGAAGCTCCGATGGAAGTACTTGGGTACACAACCACCGGAGGGGTGCCCCCCTCCGCCCCCTAACCCTCTGGACGGCTTGGTGTTCCAAATAAAAAGGGGAAAAGTGTACATAAGGAAAGACTTGTACGAGAAGTACTTCGCTAAGAGGTCCGCAAAGAGCGTATTTTCTCCATGAACGGGGCGTAGGTCCTCTTGTACTCTTCGCCGGACTCCAACAACTTCACGTTCCTTATGTACTTCCGGAACACTTCCGGGCCCAACTTCCTCTTGGCCTCATCTAAGCTCATGCTGTTTTCCTTTATTATATAATCCCTATACAAGTCGTTGAGCACGTTGTAAGCACAGAAGGGTATTATCCTCCCGTCCGGAGCCGAGTAGTGGATGTTACACCTCATGACCCTCTGGACGTCGTAGTTGTAGAGATCCATGAAGTGCATAGTCCCGATGTAGAGGAGCTTATAGTGCAGCTCACCCAAGGCCTCGTAGTTCCTCTTCAGTATTACTTGGTACAAGAGCTTCCAAAAGTCGAAGCCCTCAGGAGCCTTCTCTTGATCTATGAACTTCCTCAAGTTGTATAATATCTTCATGGCCACTTTCATCTTAGTTAGCGCGCTGCCCCTCTCCAACTCGTCAGCCTTCTCCTCCAAGTACTCCGCGAGCCCCTCCACGTCCACGAACCTCGGCAAGGGGACGTAGCTCACCTCTGTGCCCTTGCGCTCTACGTAGACATAGGTGGCCGCTCCGCACATGGGGTGGTTCGTCATCTCGAAATGGGGAGTGTTGTAAGAGAATTTCTCCATGAACTTGGAGAAGGCCACAGTTATGGGTACTGGGTACCAGTCGTCGGCTGTTATCTGACCCCCGGTCTGTTCCTCCAGAGCTTTTATCAGGTCGGGTATGGTCACCCTGGCTTTTTCCCTCTCTCTCCTAGGCATCAATCCCGTCAGCGATACTGGCTGGAAGTTCACTCCCCTCACTATATCCATGTTGAGGGCAGCGAACTTAACTATGTCTCCTACCTCGTGTAAGTTCCAGTTCTTTATCACTGTCGGAACTAACACGACGGAGGTCATCCCGCCCTCCCTGAAGGCCGCGAAGGTGTAGGGGACCTCCCAGTGGTTCTTGGGGTTAGTCTTGGGCGTGACGCCGTCGAATGACAAGTAGACGGTGTTCACCCCTATCTGGCCGTCCACGTACCTCAGCGTCCGCACGTACTCGGCCGCCGCCCTCGGATCCTTTAAGTAGAGCTCCGCGAAGCGTATGCCGTGAGTGTTGAGCTGTATGTGCCTAACTCCCAGCTTACGGAGGAGCTTGACTATTTCCGGTAGGTCACTCCTCATGGTCGGCTCTCCGCCGGTCAGCTGAACGGCCACGGGAACGCCTTGGCGCATGACTTGTTTGATCATGAACTCTATCTGCTCCAGTGTGGGTTCGTACACGTACCCAGCTTTCTCAGCGTAGAAGAAGCAGTACCAGCAGGTCAAGTCACACCGGTTGGTGACGACTAAGTTAAGCAGAGCTGTGTGGCTCTTGTGCATCGGACAAAGGCCGCAGCTGAACGGACAAGGGGCCGTGAGCTTCGTGTAGGCCGTAGTCCCCTTTCCGTCTTCTTCCCACTTTTCGAACTTCTTGTACAGCTTTGCGTCGCCGAAGTATATTTCCTCTATTTCGCCGTGCTCCGGACAGACCCTCCTTATGTAGACCTTTCCCTCGCGCTCGAACACTACTGCCGGGAGGAGCCTGTAACATTCCGGACAGAGGCTGTTAGTGACTTTTAGTAGCTTCTCCCCCTCTTTGAGCTTGGGGAGGGGACCGCCTACTTTTATAGTGCGGTTCGCTATTTTTATTGTGTCGCCGTCGTAACGGGAAGGCTCAAGTAATCGAAAGCTCTGCGCTTTCCGTGCGCTCAGAGCTGACATCTCTTGCCTCCAACAAAGAGTGTGCGAACGTTAATTAATAATGAAAGTGCGTTGGTTGGCTTTGGGGTTCACTCGCTCCCGTCTTGATATTCGAATCCCTCTATCACGAATTCCGTTCCTTGCACTATTTCCACCTCCGAACTACCGCACCGCGGACACTTGAGCAGTTCCTTAACTAGGTGAGGGTACAAGTGGATTACCGGTATGTTGGATTCCAGTTCGGGGTAAGCCTCCCTAAAGCCCCACTCGTAGCCACACTTCTTGCACATGAACTTAGACGGGACGACCTCTATCTCTAGCTCAGCCCCCTCCAAGGGGCTTCCCAAGGAGTACGCCTCGAAGGCGTTGCGCAGGGCCGTTGGGTCTACCAGACTCAACTCCCCTACCTTAACTATGACCTTAGTTACCTTGACGTTCTCAAGTCCTTCATTTTTAAGAGCTTCCATGACGGTGTCTATTATCATGAGGGCGTAACTTGCCTCGTGCAATCCGCGACTCCGTTGCTCTGGAGGGCATCGAAACGCTGAAATACTTTAGCAGCACATACAACGAGAGCTTAGCCGTCTCTGGAAGCGTTCGGAGCGTCTTGGGGGTGTGGAGGGAGGGAGACGAGCTAGCGTTCAACGTATACCCTGGACGCTTTGAGGGCAGGATGCTGAAGGAGGGCAAAGTGCTCTTGTTCGCTTCATGCTCCTCCGCCGAGTACGCGGACTTCGCTGTGTTTAAGAGGGGGCCCTTAAAACGGACCCCAGTGGGTCCCGGCCCCTCGCGCTGGTACCTAGCGGTCGAGTGCGAACTGGTGAGTTACCGTTACTCCTTCCCCGCGAGGGTCACGTGCAGGCCGACCAAGGGTTTCTGGAGGCCGGCGAGGCCTCCGCGTAGGGCTTTTTTCTACATCCTAGAAGCGTTAGTCCTGATAACCAGGCTCCACTTGAAGGACGAGAGGGAGAGGATAAAGGAACTCCTTCGCGAAGCCCTCCGTTTGGGAGACGAGGAAGACAAGGAGGTCGCCCGACGCCTGTTGGAACGCGTGGGAGGGCGAGGGACGGAGAACGTTCGCCATACCTATTTTGGAGGTGGTGGACCCGCCGGGATTTGAACCCGGGACCTCCGCCTTGCGAGGGCGGCGCTCTTCCAGCTGAGCTACGGGCCCGGGGGAGGGTTCCTGTAAGCCTTAATAAGTTTTGAGGGGTTCGTTTTGACAGTTGGGTCCCTCGGATACGCGTGAAAGAGGTCGGACGGTTGGGACGGCTGGAGAATACAAGGTTTGGGTAAACTCGACACAGCTAGGAACGTGGGGGAACCGTGTAGGGCGAGAGAGGAGAGAAGGGGCCCACGATCCGGGTCGACCGGCCTCGAGGTTTGCCGGCCTCCGGGCCCTCGGGACCCCCGGGGACGAGCCGGAGCCTACTCTTGCGGCCCGCCCCGGGTGAGAAGCCCCGCCCGAGGCAAACGGCCTCGGGCGATTGGGAGCGGCGGGCTCACCCCTCGGGAAGACCCCTCGAGGCTTACACCCCCGCCCCATCAACCCCGTCTTCTACGGGAGCACTCAATGGCCGCCTCTTTTCGGGGTGGGGTTCCCGCTTAGATGCTTTCAGCGGTTACCCCTTCCGGCGTAGCTGCCCGGCTCTGCCCGGCCGGACAACCGGTACACCAGAGGCCGGGGCGCCCCGTTCCTCTCGTACTGAGGGCACCTTCCCCTCAGGCGGCCGACACCCCCCGTGGGTAGAGTCCGACCTGTCTCACGACGGTCTAAACCCAGCTCACGTTCCCCTTTAATGGGCGGGCAGC